>JAMCTO010000235.1 GCA_023381095.1 Bacillota bacterium | reverse complement strand
GACAAAACCCGGCATCGACCCCATTTCAATTTGATAATCGGGTCATCGGCCAATCCGGCCAATGGATTTGGCTAGCCCTAAAAGGTCCGGCTCGTGCTAATTGGGCGTTCCCCAGCGGGGTTTGGGGCTTTCGTCATTGGGATCGTTTGGTCGCGCTGAATGTCGTCACCGGACAATACCGAATTTTTTCTTTGCCCCGCTCCTATTCCGATACCCTCACCTATCCGCTTTGGTCGCAGCCTCCGGCATTTGCCACGGCCACAAACCGTGTATATGTCGGCATTGGCTCCTGGATAGGAACTTTTCCCGCAAACCCACTGCTTGCGGGCAAAATTCGCTATCAAGGCGCTCCTTCCCCATCCCTTACCGCTGCGCGAATTCAACGGGCGCTCACGCTGATTAACCAAACCGCTTGGCAATCGGTCGATGCCGACGCGGCGTTTTGGAATTGCTATGTGATGAAAGATCCCAGCCACCAAGCATGCCCGGCAGGCGATGCGATCCCCATCAGTTCGGCTTTAAGCCAGAGTCCCACGTATTTTAATCATGGAGATGTCGAATTTTCTCTGATTTGGGCCAATTTGTTACCCATGCCCAATGAAGACGCCCAAAAGAGGACTGCGGCTATGCAGCGTCTTAACCAAGGGCTAAAAGCCAGCCTGCTCTACGACTGGATCGGTAATCCCAGTTCCCAAGCCATACGACATCAATATCCCGATGGCCCTCCCTATCCTCTTCCGGGATACTATCGAAAAAATGGGATGTATTGGGCAAAAACATGACATTAACGGCAATGTTATTTTGCCTCCAATAAACATTTGATGTCCGTCAGGCACGTCTGGTTTGATGTTCCCTGAGATCCATACACCGCAAATCGACGCGCAATAATATGATTAATTTCCCTGATCCTTGCTTGCCGGGTTTGGAATTATTGCTGTCGTCATTTACGATGTTTGAGAAATTGTCGCAACCTCTTGGGAAACCGTGGCGTTGTTGTTATTGTATTTGGAATGAAAGAAGGCGATCTGATTTGAGCGTGCCACATTCTCGAACGCATAGGGGATTTCGTCCGTATCCGGCAGGCTCCCCCATTACTTGGATTTGGATACCCGTTGTTTTTTTGGGAATCATCACCATGTTTGCCCTATCGTTGCCGCGTCTGCGAACCACGGAGAGTCGTCGAGGACTTCTCCACGTGACTTTAGGCGGATGGGGGGCACGAGTGGAGGTCGCCACCTTCAGCTATGATGGACATACTGTAGCGTTAGCAGACCGCTTCCAGCGCTTGATCCCCGAACGCGTTCTCCCTCCAGGTGTTTTGGGATCGGTTCACTTGGTGATTCAGCACGCACCTATTATGAACTGGCTTCCGGGAGAAACCCAGAACGTGGTGATCCCGGTCACCACTCCGACGACTCCTATTGTGGCAGAACCTCAAATTACTCGGAGTGTCGCGCCAGTCATGACACTCGTCTTTGAAAAACCTGTAGCCATGGTCGCTTACGCCACAGAGCATCGCACTGCCACAGTCCGTTTGGCGGTTCCTAATCGAAGAGTGACCGTTCACGTTGATGCCACACAGCCGGGAACTATTGGCTCCATCACGATACGTACCGCGGCTGTCCTTTGGGAATCCTTAGGTCCGGCAAAAACCGTGGAATGGACGGCACCACCGTATCTTACCGCGGCCAGCACACCGAAAACAGACATATCCCCGCAAACACCCTTAACGGTCACTTTTAGCCAACCGTTAACCCATCGAGACCTGAAGCATTGGCAGGTGGTGCCAAAAACCCCAGGATCATGGAAGGAAATCAATGCAACCACCTATCAATATACCCCGAATTCAGAATTTGGCTTCGGTCCCAACGCGTTGGTGGCAATAACCATTCCCGGTGGGGCGGATGGCCCTCGCACCCGATCGGGATCCTATCTGGCACACACAACCACGTTAACCTGGGCCACGGCACCGGGATCTGTTTTACGTTTACAGCAATTGTTGGCCGAAGAAGGCTATCTTCCGGTCAGTTGGCAACCTACAACGACTGATACCCATACCCTTTCCGCTGAAATTTCGACAATTTATGACCCACCCACCGGAACGTTTCAATGGAAATCCGAAAACTGGCCCGAGGCCTTAAAATCACTTTGGAGCCCAGGGAATTGGACCGTAATGATCAAAGGCGCCATTATGCAATTTGAGCGTGTCAACGGATTGACTGTCGACGGAATTCCCGGACCGACTGTATGGAAAACCCTAATTGACGACCGACTTGCAGGACAGGTCAGTCCGGATGGTTACACCTATATATTTGTCACCGAAGGTCTGCCGGAAACCATGGAATTGTGGGACAACGGGCAATTGGTCCTCTCTTCGGATGCCAATACAGGCATTCCGCAAACGCCTACGTACTTAGGCACGTTCCCGGTCTACGAGCGGCTGCCGTTTCAAGTCATGCGCGGACACAATCCAAATGGGACGCCGTATGCGGATCCAGTTCACTGGATTAACTACTTCAAGGGAGGCGATGCAGTGCATGCATTTCCTCGGGCTTCCTATGGATTTCCCCAAAGTTTGGGTTGCGTAGAGTTGCCGTTAAATATTGGGCCCATCGTGTATCATACCGTACACTACGGTACTTTGGTCACGGTAAATCCTCCGGGGGTAACCCCGGCGCCAGCTAATTCATCTATCTCATCGTAGTGAGAGTCCTCGGCCGGGTAATCTGAAGTAGCCTCATGTTACTGCGATAGGCACCGCTTCGCCTTCGCAGTAACATACCACAATGCTGGGATAATGAGGGGCTATAACCCGATCATGAGAACTCCGGAATCCGAAATTGCAGTATAATCGGAACATACCTACCGTATAGTTTGGCAAAACATTTCGCAGGATGGTGAAGTGCTTTGACAAAGATACCTTTGGTTGGTGGCAATGCAATAACCGCGGATCAGTTGGGATTTACGCTGATCCATGAGCACTTGCGCACAGAAACGGATGGCGTTCGCTTTCAATGGCCCGATTTGTATGATGACAAGCGGCAATTTGACCGTGCCATGGAAGAAGTGACAAACGCGATGCAGCATGGTGTACGCACGATTTGTGACCCGACTGTTCTTGGCTTGGGACGCGACGCCCGGTTCATGGAGCGGGTAGTAAAAGAATCTGGCGCTCAAGTAGTGGCAGCCACAGGTCTGTATACCTACCGGGACCTGCCGCATTATTTCGAGAATCGTTCCATCGACTTTATGGCTGATTTATTTGTGCGCGATATCACGATGGGCATTCAAGGCACCAATACCAAAGCAGGATTCATTAAATTCGCCACCGACGAGCCAGGAATCACCCCCGGAGTAGATAAAGTGATCCGCGCTGCCGCCCGCGCCCATCGTCAAACCGGCGTTCCCATCATAACCCATTCTCACGCCCATAACGGTTCGGGGCTCGATCAAATCGCTTTGCTAGAGAAAGAGGACGCAGATCTCTCGCATGTGGTCATCGGCCATGTTGGCGATACCGACAACCTCGAATACCTTACCGCAGTGCTAAAGCGTGGAGTCTTTATCGGACTGGACCGCTATGGACTGGACATCTACTTGCCCACCGAAAAACGTAACAAAACGGTGGTCACACTGATCGACCAGGGATATGTAGGCCAGTTGTTGTTGTCACAGGATGCGTGCGCCACCATCGATTGGTTCGAACCGGAGGAAGTCGCGGCAATGGTTCCCAATTGGAGCATGTCCTATATTCCCGAAACCATTTTGCCGACGTTGAAAGCCTCTGGTGTCACCGATGACCAAATCCACACGATGATGGTGGAAAATCCGCGTCGCCTATTTGACCGATAAATCAAGGGAGGATTAGCCATGCAACCGATTTGGCTCAATTCATGGCCCCAAGGAGTCCCAATGATGTGGGAAAAACCCAACGAAACGGTTGCCCAAAGGGTGTTTTTGTGGGCTGAAGATACCCCGAATCATACCGCTCTCATATACTACGGCAAGCGCTTTAGTTACCGAGAACTTGCCCAATGGGTCGGTCGCACCGCGCATGCGCTGGTAACTGAGGGAATTAAGCCTGGAGACCGGGTGTTGCTATTCATGCAAAATACCCCTCAATTTGTGTTGAGTTACTTGGCAGCCCAGTCTATGGGTGCTGTGGTTGTCGCCGCCAACCCTATGTTCATGGCCGATGAACTTCGCTATGAACTGGAGGATAGTAAAGCATCGATTGTGATTGCGGGCAGAGAGTTAACTCCGGTAGTGGAAAAAGCGCTTCTCGGTCAGGGAAGCATTCCGGTAATTTATGCTGCCCTTGACGAATTTTTGCCGGATAGTCCGGTTCCCGCAGTTCATGCTGACATGCTTCGCAAACCTCCGGAGATTCCATCTCAACGCATGCTTTTCCACCAGTGGGCGACTGCGCTTGATCCCATCGATCCTAAATCGTTGAATCTGGACCAGGACTTAGCCTTACTGCAGTATACCTCGGGCACCACGGGACAACCCAAAGGGGCCATGCTGCTGCACAAAAACGTATTGGCCAACGTCATGGGGTCCATCTTGTGGACCAAACTCAATCAAGAATCGATGCACATTGCTGTCCTTCCCCTATTCCACGTGACAGGCATGGTGCACTCGTTTTTGGCACCCCTATACGCAGGGGCTACGGTTTTGTTAATAACGCGGTTTGAAACGCCTACTTTTGTTGAAGCGATTGATTACTATCGTCCCACCCATTGGGTCGGCATTGCCACCATGAATATTGCCGTAACCCAGTTTCCAGACATCCAAAAATATCATCTCGACTCCCTCCAGGCCTGTATGTCCGGCGGAGCTCCCATTCCTGTCCCGATTTTGGAAAAATTCCATGAACTTACTGGCGCATCCCTTATTGAAGGATATGGGCTTAGCGAAACCATATCCCAGGTTACCGTGAATCCAATGGATCGACCGAAAATGGGATCCGCAGGCATACCCGTATTTGACGTGGACCTGCGCATTACCGAAATCGGCCACTTCGACCATGAGTTAATGCCCGGCGAAACAGGAGAAATCTGGGTCAAAGGCCCACAAGTGATGGCTGGATACTGGCAACGGCCGCAGGCCACAACAGAGGTTTTGCGCCCCGACGGTTGGTTGGATACCGGAGATATTGGGTACGTAGACCCTGATGGCTATCTGTTCATTTCTGGCCGCAGCAAAGAACTGATCAAAGCGTCAGGGTTTTCCGTATTCCCGGCGGAAGTCGAAAACCTTTTGTACAAACATCCCGACATTGCCGAAACGGTAGTTATCGGAGTGCCTGACGCCTATCGTGGGGAAACCGTAAAAGCATTCGTGGTGTTAAAACCGGGGGCCAATGCCACCGGCGACCAAATCGTTGCTTGGGCTCGACAGGAAATGGCCGCCTATAAAGCGCCTCGAGTGGTGGAGATTCGCGAATCCCTACCTAAAAATGGATCCGGAAAAATTATGCGACGCCTCTTGGTCGATGAAGGAAAGGCCCGCGATTCCAGTTGATTCCTCGGTAGGCAGCGGCCATCCCAAATTCTGGCCTGGCCGCTATTGGTCTTGTTTAGCTGTATCTCTGTCAGTGATATAATCAATTCGTTGGGGAACCACTTTGTCATGGGATGGCGGTTTTAGGAAGCCACGATGAATTCACTGGTAAAGGATGATATCATGGCAGTTGCACTTTTAGTTATCGACATCCAAAAAGACTACTTCCCTGGCGGAAAGATGCCTTTGGTGAACCCGGAATTGGCTGCAACCGAGGCTAAACGACTATTAGATGGATTTCGCAGCCGTCACTGGCCAGTGATTTTTATGCAACATGTGTCATTGAGCCCTACTGCGTCATTTTTCTTGCCCAACACTGATGGCATCACCATCCATCCTCTGGTGGCTCCCCAATCAGGGGAAACTATATTGGTCAAACATTACCCCAACAGCTTCCGCAAAACTCAACTTCTGGAAGTATTACAACAACTACAGGTAACCGACCTCGTCATCGCGGGCATGATGACGCACATGTGCATAGATGCTTCGACCCGTCAAGCTGCTGACCTGGGCCTGTCTTGCTTCGTGGCCTACGATGCCACTGCCACTCGCACGCTGCAATTTAATGGCCTCACCACTCAGGCTCCTGAGGTGCAAACCGCATTCTTATCAGCTCTCAATGGGACATATGCAAAAGTACAGTCTGCGGCTTCAATTTTGGCGTCTCCGTTTTCGGGACCGGCGCCATCCGTTGGTTAAGAGACTCGACGTAAAGCGTTAAACTTTGAATCTGTAGCGGGGTCATAACATCTCCCCACGCAGGCATCATTCCATCGCCTTTGGTAATCACCTGGGCGATCTTGTTTGGTGGCCAGTATTCGGTTGACAGGTTATCCAGTCTCGGGGCACTGGCACCGGTCGGCAGTGTCCACAATCCTTCTCCATTGCCCCGTGGACCATGACAAGACAAACAACTTCCGGCAAATAAGGCGGCCCCTTGAGCTATGGATGGCACCGGCGGTTTTTGCCGAGGAATTGGTTTAGGCACAATCCGGTGTCGAAACGGTGGAGGCAAAGCTGCCTCCACTACACCGGAATATGAAACTAAAGACAAACCGGAACACATGACCAAAAGAGAAAATTTAGCCCAATGCTGTGCCATGTTTCACCTCGGAAAGCAATAAATTTGTGACTTGGAGATTTCCGGAAGCGGACACATCAACCACCCGATATCCTAACCCCAAGTAAGGGTGGGTGCCCCCTTGCGGCCATCGCCGAAGCTTTACCAGTTCTCCCGGCTCCGGCAATGGCCAGGCCGCGGGAAGGCCGGCCCAGTGCGCGATGTTTTCTGTTCGGTGGTTAATCACTTGATGTACGTGACCGTAAAACACCGTAACCTGGCGAAAGCGTGCCACCAAGGCACGAAGCGCTGCTCCGTCAAAGGTATACCAATTCCAAGGAGCAAATACGTTGTACAGAGGGGCATGACAGAACAAAATTAAGGGGGTTGCAGGGTCCATCGTATCAAGTTGCCCTTTAACCCACTTTAATTGCTCACGACCGAGAAAAAACCCCCTGGAGACATTGTCTAGACCTAAAAACTGCACCCCTTTATGAAGGAACCCATAGTGAAGATCTCCCAACACCATTTGGTACAATACCCCGCGGTCCATCAATGCATCATGTTCTCCAGGCACCGTGTAGTAAGGAATTTTGCTCGCGTCTAGCACCTGCTTAAACAACAATAATCGGCGTTTGCGTTCATAGTCTGAGACGGTGCCTTGAGTTAAATCTCCGGTGATCAACAAAAAATCGGGTTGAGGTGTCAGTAATGCAATCTGACCCAACGCCATATTCATCGTAGCCATCACGCTGCGATTGGCATCTCCGACATAGCCTAAATGAGTATCGGTTAATTGTACAAATCGGAAAGGAGCAATCGGTCCCGATGTCTTCAACGATTGGGCGTAGGCCGCAAGGTGATACACACCGCCGCTTGCCGCCATTCCGAATGCGGCGCCGCTCAATGCTAAGAAACCCCTTCGCGTCAGTGCCGATTCCTTGGTTGTGGAAGATGTTGGTTGTGACATATTTAGCCCTCCCCGGAAAGAATTTCCCGGGAAGAGCTGAATTATGTATCGTGTTTAGTTTTTACACTGGAGGTTTAATATCGCTCCGAATGCTCTCGCGATATAAAAACATGGCTTGGTAGGCAATCCATGCCAACATAATGCCGGACGCAATTAATGCCAGCAATCCGCCGAAAAGGGGGATCTGTGCCAAGAGTGACATTGCTAGCACAAAGATAATCAGCAAGGCGGCCTCTAACAGAACAAATCGCAGGCCAAAGGACCAATGTTTACGTATCCACCCCAAAGCCTCTTTAAGTCCCTCGCCTGGGCTCACCTGTCCGTAAAAGACTGCGCCGACCCAATACAACAAGGTCGCGAACCACAACATCATTAGGCCAATTAAGACGATAAGCGCGATCACGCTAAATACGGGAGCAATTGCGGGAATAACGCGTCCGGCCAATGACAGCAACAACGACACCGCCATCAAAATTAAGAACAAGACGACGAACCCGATAAACGCCATTACCACTAACGTAAATGTTCGCCAAAAGTTATGTCCGCCAAACTTAAAAAAGCCAAACAAACCTGTTAACGGCTCCTTGCCACGGGCGGCCTCAGCAGCCCCTCCGTACAGTCCGCCCATCACGAATGGAAGAATGATAAGCACTAGCGTCAGATAAACCAGCGCTACTTTAGCCACGACACCCGCCGCGATGTGGGGAAAATGTGGAGCAACCATGTTCTGCAGGCTAAAGTGCTGCAATGATGATGGCAACGATGCCCCCAAGCGGCTGAGAACAAATAGCTGGAATAAGGACGTGATAAATAGGTACCAAAACGCCATCACCAAAATCCCCGGCTTTTGCCAAATCTGACGCCATGCTATGCGAAACAATCCTGTAGCTGACACACGCGTCCCTCTTTTCCGTTGTTAAACACTACCGTAACCAGCCGAAGCGGATTCCGTCAAGTCCCCTTGAAAAAGCTCTCAAGATCCGTCATAATTTGCCCCGTTATTGTTACTCGGGGCGAAAGGGCAGAACACCTTGCGACACATTTTGGTCATTGATGATGAAGATGGTATTCGACAAATCATCAGTCTTGCTCTCTCCCGTTATGGGGTGACAGTCACCGAATCCAGCACCGGTGAGACCGGGCTTGCTATGGCCTTAACAAGTCAACCTGATGCCATTATAGTAGATCTGAGGCTTCCAGATATTTCTGGGGTAGAAGTCGCCGCACGCTACCAGTTGCAAGGGGGCACAGCCCCTGTCATCCTGCTCTCGGCATCCGATGAGTTGGAAGCCAAGGCAGAACATCCGGC
>JAMCTO010000234.1 GCA_023381095.1 Bacillota bacterium | reverse complement strand
GAAAAACGGGGATACCACTGATACCGCAAAAACAGTGTAAGTGGTAAAAACCGCATAAAACCAAAGTTTTGCGAGAAGGGAGATTATGCCAGAGACCACAGAAACCCCTTGCCCAAGAATTCGTAAACCGTAGGTCGTCGGTTCAAGTCCGACCGTCAGCTCCAGTAAAATTTGAAACCCCGCAATCGGTTGCGGGTTTTTTGTTGCCCATGCTTCTTCCTCTAAATCCTGTTCATCAACCCGAGCGGAGCACACCAAAGGAAACGCAAGAATCTCGCAAACTATCCCAGAAGAAAATACCGACCGCCTGGAGGCAGTCGGCTGGTGGGGATGGCCCACTCGATAAGTTAAACCAAGCGCTCAAAAAGGTCGAAGGAGAAGAGACGGATTAGGTGTTCGGTGGCAGGTGCCGGGAAAGTCATTGGGGGGAGAGAGGAGATCCTTCTTATTACCAATGCCTGCCACTTTTTTGTTTTGAAGAGACGTATTTTTAGGGAAAAATGAAGATGTAAATCGATGAAAGGAATGGGGTAAGGATTTTGGCGGAACGTGTTCATCTTCTAAACGTATGGCCGGGCAGATCAACGTCGGGCCTCCCTGCTGCCTAAGATTATTGATAGCGTGGTGGTCCATTTGTCGTAAAAATCGTAACCTCGAAATCTCTGAGGAACCCATCTGTTGCATCAGGTTTTCATGCAATGGAGGATCCGAGCGTTCTGTAGAACAGTTGAGGAAAATATCTCCTTTGCGGCTACATCCCACAGACCGCTGGTTTTATGTTACTCTAGAACAACGATATGGCAGAAACGGAATGGTGAGGAACTCTCAGACCCAGACAGTGCGTACGGGTCCTCCCTCTCCCACCCCGCTTTTCCGTAAACCCGTTCTCGCCCAAACTATCTTGGACTTACCGGAGAATCTCGATGCATGTATTAGTCGCTCCCGGAAAATTTCAAAGCACAGTCAAAGCCTCGGCTTTAGCAGAGGCTATGGCAAGAGGCCTCAGACGATCTATCCCCCAAGTGGACCTCACTTTGTTGCCCATTCCTGCTGGTGGTGCCGGATCAATGGACATTTTAGTGAAGGCTCTGGGCGGTCGCATCCGTAGGGAGCAAATTACCGGACCTTTCGGGCGTTCAGTGGAGGCACGCTGGGCGATGCTGCCAGATCAAACAGCGTGGATTGACGCGGCCGAAGTGGTTGGCATTGCGCTTCGCACCCCGCACCGAGATGCTACTAAAGCCAGCACCCAGCCTTTGGGAGAACTTTATCATAAAATTCTTAGGCATCAACCTAAGATTTGTTACATTACTTTGGGTGATACTATTGTTAATGACGGCGGAATGGGATTATTAGAGGCCTTTAATATCCGGTTTTTGGACTCGGACGGACATCCGGTAGCTAGTGGCACCCGAGGGTTAGAACAGTTAGTGCACGTTGACTTTGAAAATTTTATCCCTCCAGCAGTGCCGTTAGTTGGCCTGTATTCCTATCCCTATCCTGTCTCCGGAGATTTTGGCACCACGTTGCAGTTTGGGGCGGAAAAAGGGTTGCCACAGTTTCGATTGCCGCTTGTCGACGAAGCGATGCACCACTACGCCACGATTTTAGAAGAGCATGTCGCGACACCGCTTACGACTTTTGCTGGGGTGGGTGCGGGTGGGGCAACAGGGCTGGCTCTAGCTTTTCTGGGTGCTCAGTTACTGCCAACGGTCGCGGTCGCCGCCGATTTTCTTCATTTGGAAGAGCGAGTCGCGAGCAGCGACTGGGTACTAACCTTGGAAGAGCAGGCTGATCGCGTGGCGGTTCATCGTGTGGCAGGCGAGGTGGCACGTCGGGCATGCCCCACCAAAACCCCAGTGGTGGTGCTCACCGGGGCTTTAGGGTCTGGGTATGACATGTTGTACGATTTGAACGTATGGGGAATTTATCCATGGTTGGACCGACCACGGACTCCGAAGGAATCGGCGCGTTCCACAACGTCTTTGGTCGAACAAGCGAGCTACAGGGTGGGGGTATGGATGCGTCATTCGGGAAGTCACTGGACCGGGAATAGCTAATACTATGTTCTGAAATTGGGTACGCCAAAGAATTGTGCTGGCTGAAGGAAAAAATATTTGCCGAATGGAGTTGATCCGCAGATTATGAGCGAATTCCGCGATATTGTCTATGAGTTGTCCGACGGTGTAGCCACGATTGCCTTGAATCGTCCACAGGCTTTAAACGCGCTTACCAGCCAAGCGCTTACGGAGCTGGCCACCGCTCTTACTTTGTCGGCTGAAGATCCGGCCTGCCGCGTCCTTATTCTTACTGGACGTGGCCGCGGGTTTTGTGCCGGCCAAGATTTAAAAGAGCACCAGGCGCAGGGGGTTGCCACAGATATAGGTGAGCACGTCGCGCGCTATTATAATCCATTGGTTTTGAAACTCTATCACTTTGCGAAACCTACCATTGCCATGGTTAACGGGGTTGCTGCTGGAGCAGGTATGTCCCTGGCATTAGCTTGTGATTTCCGGATTGCTTCCCAAACTGCACGATTTAGTCAAGCATTCGTTAAAATCGGATTGGTGCCAGACTCGGGCTCTAGCTACTTTTTGCCACGTCTAGTTGGGGTAGCCCGCGCTTTGGAAATGGCTATGCTGGGAGATGTAATGGATGCCGCTACTGCGTTCCAATGGGGACTGGTGCATCGGTTGGTCGAACCCGAGACGCTGGAGGAGGAAACTTTTAACTGGGCACGCCGCCTTGCAGAGGGACCACCACTGGCGCTTGCCATGATCAAAGAAAGCATTCATCGAGGGATTGACCACAATTTGTCCGAAAGTCTTGAGTGGGAGCGAGGATTACAATCCGCCGCAGCACGCACCTATGACCATCAAGAGGGAGTTCAGGCATTTTTAAATAAAAGGGCTCCCGAATTCCGGGGGCAATAATGATGAACACGGACAATCTTATCATCGTGATAGGGTCGGGTACCATGGGCCGTGGCATTGCCCAAGTCGCTTTGAGCCATGGCTTTCGGGTGCATTTGGTGGATTCCGTGCAATCGCAGCGCGAATTAGCCCATAAGTCCATTAGCCAGGGAATTGGACGAGCGTTAGAAAATGGCCAAGTTAGCCCAGAGGGAACTCTTAATTGGTCTGAACGCCTGACGATGGGTCCTGACTGGCACTCGCTGAAGCCTTCATGGGTAATCGAAGCGATACCAGAATCCATGGACTTAAAGGGACCGCTCTTCACCAAGTTGGATGAGGAATTTGGCGAGTCGGTGTGGCTGGCATCTAACACTTCGTCGATTGCCTTAACGGCGATTCAAGGAATGGCGACGCGTTTTCCCCATAGGGTCGGGGGCCTGCACTTTTTCAATCCGGTACCTAGAATGGCTCTAGTAGAGGTCATCGCTGGCATGGCGACGGCACCGAATTTCGTCTCTGCCGCTCATGACCCTATCACGATGAT
>JAMCTO010000233.1 GCA_023381095.1 Bacillota bacterium | reverse complement strand
GTCGTGCTGCTTTATGTCACCGAAATGGTGCGGGGGCGATTTCCCGGCCCCCGCTTGCCGATGAGTTATGAGCGGGAGATGGCCCAAGCCATTGAGGCTGTCACAATGGTGAAAAATACCGCCCAAGGTCCCAGTGTTTCACAGAACGGCCCTTGCTCATCACGATGCCATGAATCTCACCCATAGCAACGGAGCCCATAACCCGTTCACGTGCTTGGCATGCGTTACCTTGAGGACAAGCGCCCATCCACACCTAAGAACCGCCGTAAACCTAGACCTTGGTTCGGTCATTCTGCCCGATCTCGCCATGGATTTCTTTTAGAAACGATGTTGGTTCCGTACTGCGTTTAAATAATGGTGATGGGCTAACACCGCACTCGTTCCCCGTGCCACCGTAAGCAAAGGCTCCTTCGTGTGCTGTACGGGCATCCCGGTTTCCCTACTCACCAGTTGATCAAAATGATGCAACAAGGAACCGCCCCCCGTGATCACAATGCCACGATCCATAATGTCGGCAACCAATTCTGGTGGCGATTTTTCCAATGTCGCTTGAATAGAGTCCACTATGGTATGCACGCTTTTCCACAAGGCGCGATGAATCTCCGGGGAACGTACGGTCAATATCTTGGGCAATCCCGTGATTGCGTCACGGCCCCGCACATCGACTGCCTGCTCATGATCGGGAGGACAAGCGGAACCCATTGCTCTCTTGATTTCCTCTGCGGTAGATTCACTGATCATCATCCGATAAGTTTTTTTAATATGATTCATAATAGCGTCATTCATCGCATCGCCCGCGACCCGAATGGATTGCGACACAACAATCCCATCGAACGAAATGACCGCCGCCTCGCTGGTCCCTCCTCCGATATCAACAACCATGCTCCCTACAGGTTCGTTAACGGGCAAACCCGATCCTATAGCCGCCGCCATCGTGTTTTCCACCACAAGGTATTCCCGGGCTCTCACTTGTTTGACTGCCTTCTTGACGGCTTGGACCTCCACGTCGGTGGCCTGAGACGGTACCCCGATAACCACGATGGGGCGACTCAAGCGATGGACAGTTCTAACTTTTCTAAGGAAATACTGCAACATTGCTTGTGCGGGATCCAAATCGATAATAGCCCCGCCTCGCACAGGACGCACAACGCGAATGTTGTCAGGGCTTCGTCCCATCATCTGTTTGGCTTCCCGACCAGCACTAATGATTTTCCCGGTCTTCTGATCCACAGCAACCACTGACGGTTCTTGCAACACTATCCCTTGTCCTTTAACAAACACCACTGTGTTGGTTGTGCCCAAATCAATGCCCATATCCTGGGGTAACCGTATGGACTTGTTAGTCATCATGCAGGAACGCCTCCTTGTCGTGGCACCTTTGGAATTTTACGCGAGTCGCCCTAAAAATGTTTTCACCGGAAGATTTTCAGGATCCGTTCATCTATCGATTTGTGCGCGCCAGTGCATTTTGCGCTGTATCCAGCTCACATAAGCAGCGATGTTACTGCAAATCCATAACGATGCGTCGGAGCTTTGGGTCACTGTTTACAAAGTTTAGCGGGACTAATATTTTAGTGAGCAACAAAGGAATTACTGAGTGAACGTCCTCCCTATAGCTAAAGCTAGGGGCATCCACTATGGAGCCAAGTGGTCGACGATGGCGCATCGAACGCCATCGTCGAAGGTGCCACTCACCCCATGAATCAATTCAGGGGTCAGCCGTAAACAACACCATCTCGATCACAGCGCAAGTTTCCAGGGTACATACTATATGGAGCAATGGGCGATGCATACCAGTGATCGGACCCAGAATGGGGTACTGGAAGGCTGGTGATTTTCACAGATGTATTCGGAAACCCCTGGGACATTTGCTAAAAACGGCAGAGCATGGATCCTGGCATCCACTCTAAGATAGTCGTCTGGCAATCCACACGATCAATCCCGCCAAAGCAACCAAGATTATCTCGACTACCGGTTTGCGTATCCAAATTTGAAAATCGGGTTGAACAGCACGAATTGGCGCTGTTGCGGCCAATGTGGCGCAGACTACCGACATCCATCCTTTGCCTGCTTAGCACCGCGCACGGCTCCGAAGGGATGGCTCTTCTACAATGACGCCTTGCTTCCCCGGCATTGCGCGCGCAGTACGGATCATGGTTACGGCACACCCACAGCATGCCGCCGATCCGACGTTATGGGACACGGGTTTATCAACATCTTAGGACAATTGACGCGTAGGTTCTGCCCACAAATAGCCCTGGGTCGCGGTATTTAAGACCACGAATAAGGTATGGTTAATGAGCACAGGCCCTCGCACATTGGTCGCCTCCCCGACACTGCGATGCGCCAACAAGTGTCCCGCACGGGAGATTTTGAAGAGGGTGCCGTGTAAGTTCACCAAATACAGCGCATGGGCCGACACCACCGGTGGTTTTTTCACGGGGGCCTGCGCATTAAAAGTCCACAGCACCCGTCCCGTCTGGAGTGACGCGGCGGTCACCGTGCCGTTGATCGCATTGCCTGCATAGACGATGCCCCCACGAATCACGGGCGTGCCACTGGCCTTGAGATCCGGCATGGTACCTTCGGCCACGGTATCAGTCCATCGCACCTGTCCCGTATTCGCGGCAATCCCGTACACCTGGGCTAAATGATGAGAACTGGCCGGCGAAAGCGTCACGTCGTGCGGCACCGCGATACCCGCGGTGACCAGCATCCCGTGGGAGTATGCCAACGGCGTATCGTCGACGCCCGCTTGGGTATTGGGCAACACGGTACGCCACACCACCTGATGCGTGAGCAGATTGACGGCCACCACCGTAGATGGGCTCGCGCCCCCGACGTATAACATGTGGCCCACCACACGGGGCCCCGAACGACTGACGTAACAATGCAGTCCCAGGGACCATTGCAAGGCTCCGGTTCGCGCCTTTAGCGCATAGAGTATCCGGTTGCCACTGGCCAGATAAACGACACCTTGCGTTACGGTGACGGGCGGTTGATCCGATCCTGTCGTCGTAAAGTGCCATAACGGGCGCCCAGAGTGCGCAGAAAATACCCACACTCCGCTAACTCCGGTCCCTCGGGTCTCGTTGGGGCTCCCGGGAAGGCGCGGAAACGCAATATTCCCGACTCCCACATAGACGCGGCCCTGACTAATAATCGGCTCCGCAAAGGCAGTGTTGGGCAGTGTCCGACGCCATATCACCTGCCCGGACTGTGGATTCACGGCCCATACTGTGCCAGCGGAAGGATGGCTAGACCCCGACACGTTGCCCGAGGTCAGATACAACACGCCATGGGCAATTGGCGTATCACTCGCCAATTTATACGGAAACGACACCACGTAGGACGGACCAGTGCCTGTCGAAGGTTTAACAAATGGCGCGAGGTTGCTTACGCTGCGATGATCTGTCGGCCAATTTTTAGGGGAGGGGCCGAGCGGTGCTGGGACAGCCTTTTCGACATGAATTCCCGGGGAAGCGGTGGTCGCAGGGGGGCTCTTGAATCCACATCCACTCAACAATCCCCCAGTGACCAGAATCGCGACGCCTACTATTGCCCAGCGCCTTGATGGGGTTTTCATGATATGCCCGTCACTCCTCCCGGTGAATGATTGTCCTGTTTCATTGTAGTGCACACACCCTCACCCAACCTGAATTTTTTCTGAAAACCATCGCTCACACTGCGCCAATAGCGCGAAGAGGATTCCGGCACGATGTGGTTTTAGGGGCAAAAATCGAAAGTGTGTTCCGTTTCACTGTCTAATTCCGCATCGCTCTTGGTGCTGACCCCAGGGTCTCTCAGCATGATCTGGACCGCCACGCTCAAGAGAGGTCGTACTAGATGTCAAGCTTCCCATGCGCCAGTTCTCCACCTTCAGTACGGCGGCACCCCACACAGGAGGTCCTCTCGCGCGGCCCGATAGGACCGCTGAATCGTCCCATACTTGGTTTGCGGACAGTGGCCACACGTGCTCTTCGCAGGCGGTTTGCGGTCCATAGACCACCACTTGGGAGCGGCAGATCTGCTGGATGCACAGAGCGAGATTTCTCATCACAATCTTAATATCGGAGATTACAATCGTCGCTAAGATCAATGGGTCCTTAAAGGATCGGAGGGATGAGGATGCCTGCGATGCGAACGAATTCCAATGCAGTACAGCCCTGCGGAAGAAAACGGCACGGTCTGATGATCGGAGCCAGTCTCGTCGCGCTGGGGTTGGGGATTTTTTACACCGTCAATTGGCAGGCCTTGCAACAACTGCCTT
>JAMCTO010000232.1 GCA_023381095.1 Bacillota bacterium | reverse complement strand
CACCTTTGTTGAGGATGTGCTAAATAATCGCGAAGGCGAAGGCGATCCCCGCTCATAAGTTCTACCTCGATATTCTTAGTCTCCATCATCACTGTGACCTTACCCACTGGGAGCGGTTTGGGCCGGACTCCCGCTATCCATTGGACTTGGCCGGAGTCCAACAGTGTCTCCATCACATCTGTTGAAATCGTACTCCCGAAACGGTGCATAATCTGCGAGAATATTGCCTCGGCTTCCGGAAGAAGATGATCTAAATCGATGCCCAACTTTTTTTCCCAGAAGTTGCGAACATGGGCCCATGAACTCAAAAGAAGGCTCGGCATCTCATGGTCGCGAGCATAATCAGCCATAGCAATGACAATAGTACCGGTGTTTTCGAGAACTAGTGTGAGATTCCGCAAATCGCTATCCGGAATCGCTCTAATCTTCTCAGCCACAAATTCTTTCGCCGAAATGGTTGCGTGCGGAGTGCGCGCTTGATAAGAATCCAACAGATCCCGCAAAAATTGCCGCACGAGAGCCCCGCGATTGAATCCAACCCCCGTATCACCAAGAAGAAACGCGACATATCGTTGAAATACCTGGGGCAATTCTGCTTGATGTACCTGAAGCAGGGCTTCACGAAAAAAATTTCCCCACGGCACGGAACCTCTATCACAGCCAGTTAGAGTTGCCATTTCCTTAGCAACTGCGGGCCATAAATAATTGCCGTTAACATTGCTCAGCCTAGTGAGCAGAAGATACCGCAATAGGATAGAGGCAGCCTGTGGGTGAGAAGCTTGCCGCCGGTTATCTAAATCAAACAGAAGTTCGCGGGCCGCGCCTTCACAACATTCCGCACTCAAGACTACCCTAACTTCCCAGAAGTGTGGGACCGATCCTTGTTCATGCTGGGCCCTCCACACCTTAGCTGCATTAGTGTAGACAGAGATGATTTGTTCTTCAAACAAATTCATCACCTAATTTCTTGCTTTTTTTTAGAGTTCGACACGCTGGATAAGATCTCCTGCCCATCTCGACAACATTTGTGAGCCTAACTAGACCTTGCAGAATCCTAATAGTAGCCGCTAGTCGGCTTTCTCGTCATCGCTCTACTTGGACTTGTTGCCTTTTGTCAGGATTTTGAGGCCTTTTAAGCGCAAGATTCGAACTATGAGTAGAAAATGGTAACCGGTGGCGGAATTTATCATAAACCTGGCCAAGATTGTAGGTTCTAAGATGTCGCCACACTCGTCGTGACCAACAAAAATGCCGTTCTTCTGCTCTTGTGATCTTTGATTCGTCACAAGTTCGTGGGGATGAAATGGAGATGGTGCTCAGTTTTACTGCAAGAAAAAACCGCAATCTCCTACGGTAGAAGGGTTTCAAAGTTAGTGCGCCCGAAGGGACTTGAACCCCCGCTTCGACTAGGGCGGTTTTATAGCATATCATCCTGTGCATCAATCACCTTCAAGCCCTTGGCATTGCTACGTTTGAACATCTGACGATTCTATACCGTATCCCGATAATTTCACGTTTTTATCGGTTCGTGGGGATGAAATGGCGATGGGCTTCTTCGCATCCTTTTGCGTTGAGGCAGCATGGTATTTACCCGGTGTAGACACTGTGGTTTATTTTTTCAGCTCATCTTCCCAAATAATTTCTAACCACCGATATTTCATTTTGCCGGCCAGAACGTGGACATTAAGTTTATTCCTCGCATGTTTCTGCTGGAGTCGGTCTCGCTGCCTTCTCACCCGACCTGAGCAACTTGCGCCAAGAGGGCCGCCATGCCATATTGACTAAGATGGCGATCGCGTAATAATCCTGACCGTGACGCGGAGTTCTTGCCCCAAAATTTCTCCACTTTAAATTTGTGCTCAAGATCGCCGTCACCCGGTTCAATGCCCCATCGTGGAAAATACAAGAATTCGGCTCCACACGTAGCCTACGCGATTAGCCGGCACATTGGTGATCAAGATTTCCCTGTCTCCGTCGGTCAGGCGAATTTTCACACGCGTATGGTCCCGCAGGGACCGCCCGGCATCGGCGGTTTGGTTTTTTTAAGCGCTCGGGCGCGTAGTGGACTGGGGAGAATCGTCACCGTCTCATCGTCGGTCAAGGTGTTTAACACTTCGCGACAAACCTGGAAAATTCCCCAATGAAAAAAAGAGCCGCGGTTCGGCCCATTAACAGCGAAATGCACACAAAGGATGCCCACGACCACACTAACCATTGGGTAAGCTCGAGAGACGGGAGCCAGCGGATCATGGGCGGCGAAATTCCTCTCGGACAATGTTTGCCCGCCCATCTCATCGCAACGTAAGATGGCGTGCAGCCCTTAAGAGTTTTCCGCATCGGTGATGTGTGAGGTACGGGCGGTGTTGTAGTTAAGTCTCCGAATCCTTTCGCGACACCATAAGGCGGGAAGTCCTCGAACGACGCGGGGATTCCCATGGTACGGCGTTCACTCATCACTCCGGGAATCCGGGAAAGGACGATCCACCGCACCAGAAACTGTGCATACATCAGTTATGGGCTCTCTCCGACCTCCCGCAAGATCTCTTCGTAGAGAACGGGACTCACACGAAAATTTCCGTTGATGAGTCGAACCAAGCGCGTCTTGATCTCAGGGATGAGCCCGCGTTCTTTGGCTGTGCGGAGAATACCCATCGTCCCCATAGTGGATAGCAACAGAGTGTGCGCAAACCGTCGGCCCATGCGGTCATCCAAGAGAACATAGTCGGCATTCAACTCCTGGGCCGCTACAATAGCTTCGAGCTCCCCACGATGCAGGGTTCCCAGCAACGAATCCACGAGGGCCGGATTGCGCACCTGATAACGGATCACGGTTCCCGCATCAAGGGCCTGCGATAATAGGATTTGACCGTTCCGCGGTGGGGGCGCCATCACTTCTTCGATGACCGCCTGAGGCACTACCACCGAATGAAATAACTGCATCATCAGCGGCACCTCGTCGATCATGGCTAACGCAATCCATGGGCTCGCATTCGTGACCACTTTAGTCATCATGGGAGTTGAGGTGTCGGAACTTTTCTATCGCCATGTCGTCCAGATGTTTATCTTCCGCCTCGTAATCCATCCAGGGCAAGTTTTGGGCCCGTAGAATGTCAATGAATTCGCCGAGGGACTTTTGCGCCAATTGGGCAGCCCGTGCGAGCGAGACACGCTTGCTCAAGAACATCTCAATCGCCAAGGAAATCGTCACCATTTCGTCCACATTTTGTCCCGATCCCTGCTGCTCCAGCAGGGATCGGAATTCAGCGGGGAGCGATACATGAATTTTCGACGGTTCGAGTGCCATTGCCCTCATCCCTTTCTGGGTTCGGAAGACTGCGAGTTGCCTCCCAGCTTTCTCCGCAATTCTTGGGTTTATCGTACACCACCTCACACGCAAAGTCTCGGCTCAGACGTGGCTGGGGTAGTGAAAGTCCCGGCATTCGCTGAATACTCCTTGGATCCTATCGCGAATTCAGGGAGAGCTTTTTGGCAAGTTGTCAACCACTTCGTTATCGGAACGACGTTCGAAAAGGGCCACATCCCCCTTCACATGCCCGCAACCTTTTCATAATTTTACGGATTGCACCTTTGATGCGAGCTTAAGCCGGGATTTACTAGACCCCCTGGAGATTACCGGCCAAATTGTCACCGTGGATGCCCTACATACGCAACGCAAAACGGCCGCTTATTTGGTGAAAGAAAAACAGGCCCATTATGTGATGGAGAAGGGAATCAGGCCAGCATGGAAGAGGCCATCGCGGCCGTCAGTCGCGAGAATTTTTCCCCCTCCGGCTACGACGATCGATCGGGATCATGGGCGCGTGGAAAGGCGGGTCGTGCGGAGCACGACGGTGCTGAATGAATACCTGGACGGGCCTCATCTCGGGCAAGCCTTTCGCATCGATCGCCATGTCACCGATTTGGATGGAGGCCACCCGCGCGACGAGGTGGCGTTTGGCATCACCGATCTGACCCCGGATCAGGCCGATGCCGCAACGATCGGGTGCCTCGTTCGCGGGCATTGGGGCATTGGGACTCGGCTCCACTGGGTTCGCGATGTGGTCTACGATGAAGACCGCTCCCAAGTGCGCACAGAGAATGGGCCGCGTGTCATGGCCACTCTGCGGAATACGGCCATTAGCTTGCTCCGTCACGTGGGGGTGCCGAATATTCAACG
>JAMCTO010000231.1 GCA_023381095.1 Bacillota bacterium | reverse complement strand
CTTGGGCGGTCACCCAGGAGACAAATTTTTTCCATGCCCGACCATCGTCTAAGGCACTTGAAACCTCCTGAAGTGCCTGTTCTACCGCAACGTTTTGAGCCATAGACACCATATGGCTAGCCAAGGTCTTAACTTCCTGCACCAAATCCTCTGGTCCGTGACCTCTTAATGTGTCCATAGCTTCATTGACCTCAATCGCGTTTCCTACGGCATATCCCAGTGGTTGATTCATGTCGGTTAAAATTGCCTTCACCCGTACTTTGTGAGCCTGCCCAATGCGTACCATGAGGCGTGCCAGTTCCATCGCCCGTTGCTTGGTTTCCATAAATGCACCGCTACCCACTTTGACATCCAAAACAATATTGGGCGACTTGGCTGCGAGTTTCTTGCTCATCACGGAAGCGGCAATCAAAGGTATACTATCGACCGTTGCGGTGACATCACGCAAGGCATAAAGCCGGGCATCGGCCGGAGCCAGATCATGACTTTGCGCGATAACAGCAACCCCGACTTCAGCCACCTGCCGTTCCAATTGCTCCGCGGTCAACTGGACCTGAAAACCCGGCAAGCTTTCCAATTTATCTAGTGTGCCCCCGGTATGGCCCAATCCCCTCCCCGACATTTTCACCATAGGAACACCTAGTGCCGCCACCAGCGGCGCCAAAATCAAACTGGTTTTGTCACCCACTCCTCCCGTGGAGTGCTTGTCTACCAACCCGATGTGGCGAGGCGGTGGGCTGCCGATAGTGGCCATTGCTTCCGTCATGGTAAAAATTTCCTCATCCGTTAGGCCGTTGAGGTAGGCGGCCATCAACCAGGCAGAAACCTGATAGTCCGGTACCTCCTCTTGCACCACCGCTTCAATCCAACGCCACATGTCTTCCCGAGATAATGCTTTCCTATCCCGGGTCTTCTCGATAATGTCAATCATCGCTGTCCTCCCTCGACAAGTTCTTGCGCCGCTTGACCATCGCCAATCTGAGGTGCATCAAACAATACCGCCAGGGTCGCCGCGATATCTGCCAAGGTTTGTCGAGGTCGCCCAACAAATGGCTTCAGGTCTCTTCCCCAGGCTAGCCATGGCAGTGTTTCCCTGGTGTGGTCAGTGCCCCGGTAGGTGGGATCACAACCATGGTCCGCGGTAATCCACAGTTGATCTCCAGACCTCAACTTTTCCCACAACCGGGGAAGAAATTGGTCCAAATCCCTTAGGGCCTGTGCATAACCGGCGGGGTTGCGACGATGACCATAATGGGAATCAAATTCGACCAAATTGGTAAAGACAAACTGCGGTTGTTGACTGTCTTGTTCCAACACTTGAAGTGTCTTTTCCAGTCCGTCAATATTGCTAGACGTATGCAGATGCTTGACAAAACCTTGCCCCGAAAAAATATCGCCAATTTTGCCTATGGCCACTGTTTGCACACCTCGCTGCAATAAGACGTCGACTTCAGTCGCTGACCAGGGGCTCACCGCGTAGTCGTGGCGATTTGCCGTGCGCTGGAAATGCCCTGGTTCGCCGATGAAGGGACGAGCAATGATACGGCCCACCAAATTCGGCCCCTGCATGATGTCCCGCGCTTTCCGGCACCAGTCATATAATTCGGACAGAGGCACCACTTTTTCATGTGCTGCAATCTGCAGCACACTATCGGCAGAGGTATAAAGTATGGGACGTCCGGTGGCCAGATGTTGCACCCCCAGACGCTCAATAATTTCGGTTCCCGACGCCGCCTCATTACCCAGCGGTTCACGTCCCCATGCGACGGTCAATTGCTTCACCACATCGTTGGGGAAACCCTCGGGATATGTTCTAAACGGTGTTGTCACGGTTAATCCCATCATCTCCCAGTGGCCTGCCAAGGTATCCTTCCCGTTGGCATGGGGGTATACCGGATATGCCACCCCTTGCAGAGACACAGGTAAAGTGCCATGCACGTCGATCACACCAGTCAACCCCATAGCTGCCAAGTTGGGGAGATCAATTCCACCTACCGCGGTGGCCGCATGACCAATCGTATTGGCCCCTTCGTCGCCAAAAGCCTCACTATCCGGGGCGGGACCAATGCCTCCCGAATCAATCACCAATAACGCTATTCGCATAAAACGGTTACCTCTTTTCCTATCAAATCACGCCCGTGGGTGTGTCGCATCATAGGCCGACCGCAGTCGACCCGAACTGATGTGGGTGTAAATTTGTGTGGTAGAGATATCCTGGTGGCCCAACATCTCTTGCACTGCACGCAAATCAGCGCCGTTGTCCAACAGATGGGTAGCAAACGAATGCCGAATCATGTGCGGAGTAATAGGTTTGACAATATCGGCCGCCGCCGCATATTTTTTTAACAGCTTCCAAAATCCCTGACGCGTTAGCGCTTGTCCACGATGATTGAGAAACAGGTAAGTCGTTTTGCTTCGCTTAAGGAGTTTAGGTCGCGATTGTTCCACATAGGTAGCCAACCAGTGTACCGCTATTTCACCCAACGGAACATATCGCTCTTTATCGCCTTTTCCCAAGCACCTTAGTCGCGGAGGATCCACCCACCAGTCGTTGATCCCCAAATGGCACAACTCGCTCACTCGAATTCCTGTGGCATATAAGACTTCCAGCATCGCGCGATCGCGCATCCCGGTTACTTCCCGCACGTCGGGAGATTCCACCAACCGAGTCACCTCGGCAATCGACAAAACATCGGGCAATTTTCTCTCTAATCGAGGAGACAGCAACAAGTCGGTCGGATCATCATCCTTATATTCTTCCCGCAGTTGCCAGCGGTAAAATGCTTTTAGTGCCGCCAAACGCCGGGCAATAGTCGCCGTGGAGCGGTGAACCGCCCTCAAATGATCTAAATACTGCATGATAAGTTCACGTTCTGTCAAGGGCCCTAGGTTCTGCGAAAACCGCATAAAATCTTCAAGATCGCGGCCATAAGAATCCACCGTGTTATGGGCTAAATGCCGTTCGTACCGAAGATGGTAAAGAAATTCCGCCACCACGTCATTCACGAGCCACCACTTCCGATTAAATCAGGATGAAGACATTCTTCGACGTGATAGCGGCAAATCCCTGCCCCATCGTCAGCCTGCGGAAAAATCTTCCGGAGGCTGACCGAGGCAGAGACCGGTGTCAATCTATGCTAATAGTGAATCTACTGCAACATATGCCAAATTATGCGCTTCGGCGACTGCTTGGAACGTCACCTGACCCTTATAAATATTCAGTCCTTTGGCTAGGCTGGCATCGCGTCGCATAGCATCTTCGGCACCATAACGGGCTATCGCCCGTGCATACGGCAGTGTGACATTGGTCAATGCCAGGGTCGAGGTACGGGCCACGGCCCCGGGCATATTAGCCACGGCATAATGCACCACCCCATATTTCTCATACGTTGGGTGCGAATGGGTAGTGACCCGGTCAATGGTCTCAATGGAACCTCCCTGGTCAATCGCCACGTCGACGATGACAGAGCCTGGTTCCATAGACTTCACCATTTCCTCGCTGACCAAATGCGGGGCCCGTGCTCCCGGTATTAATACCGCGCCAACCACAAAGTCAGCATGTCGCACTACGTCCGCAATGTTGGATTCATGGGACATTAACGTTCGCAGTTGTCCGTGAAACTGGTCGTCAAGCTGTCTTAAGCGATCGGCGCTAATGTCCACGATGGTGACTTCGGCTCCTAACCCGAGAGCAATCCGTGCCGCATTGGTCCCCACAATACCACCACCAATCACTACAACACGGCCCGGCAATACACCTGGCACCCCACCCAGCAAAATGCCACGTCCCCCGTAGGGCTTCTCAAGAAATTGGGCCCCGATTTGACTGGCCATACGTCCTGCTACTTCACTCATGGGCGTTAGCAACGGTAAACTTTTGTCCTCTTTTTGTACCGTTTCATAGGCGATGGCGGTTATGTTCGACTTCAACAAAGCGCGGGTCAATTCCGGTTCTGGAGCTAAGTGTAAATAGGTAAACAACACCATGTCTGAGCGAAAATAGCTGTATTCTTCCGGCAGCGGTTCCTTCACCTTGACGACCATTTGGGCTTGTCCCCAAACTTCCCCAGCTTCTGGAAGAAGGGTAGCTCCGGCTTGCCGATACTGCTCGTCGGAAAAGCCACTCCCGATCCCGGCTCCAGACTCAACGACCACCGTGTGGCCATCTTTGGTCAAAGACAGGACTCCTGCCGGGGTTAGCGCAACACGGTTCTCATCAACCTTGATTTCTTTGGGCAATCCAATACGCATTGCTAAGACGATCCTTTCTAAAAAAGACTGAAAACACAGGGTACGGTTAATTCTAGCATAACCACATTGGATTGCATCACGAGACTTTGTGTTGACGCGACCGTTTCACCGGAAGGTATGCGATAGCAAAAATTGCGGTCGCCGCCAGGGAAATGCCCAGCGCAATCACTTCGTGGGGTGCCAAAGGTGCCGTCGCAATAACTCCCACGGTCATCACTACCCCGATCCATGACAAAATTGGATACCAGGGCACTTTGAATTTTAGGTCCACATTCCGTTTCTCTAATCGCGGCCTAAAATAGATGTGGGTCACAATTATCAGGATCCAAATCATTAATGCTTGAAACCCGGTCGCCGTAACCAGGTAGAGATAGGCGGTTTTCGGCAAGAAATAGGCTAACCCGCTCACGATCACTAAAAGTACGCCGGTAACCGCATTGGCCGTTCGTGGAATCCCATGGGACTCCTTGGATAAAATGTGCGGTGCGTCATGAATGCGCCCCAAGGTGGCCAATACCCGGTCAGTGGCAAAAAGTCCCGCATTTAATGTACTCAATACCGCAATCACAATCACAAAATTCAAGATGTCAATCAGCCAGGTGCTGTGGAGCACCCGCAGGGCACCCGTAAATGGACTCTGAGCCGTAGGCACCGTGCTCCATCGAAGCAATCCCGTGATCGCCAGAGCCGCGCCCACATAAAGCACATAAATTCCAATCACCGTGTTGCGAATGGTTTTGCTAATCGTTTGTTCCGGCCGTTTCACATTAGGCGCGGCCAGTCCAAGCACCCCGGTTCCCGACATGGAAAACAGCACTAATACCATGGCCGCGAAAATCCCCAGAATACCACGAGGGAAGAAAGATGGCGCGCTTATCCATAACCGCGGCCCCACTATTGGGCGAACCGGGATTACGTGAAACATCACCAGTGCGGCTACCACAATGAACGCTGCTGTGGCAATCACCTTGGCCATGGACATGACGGATTCCACCGAACTGAATCCTTTCACCGTCAAAAAATTTATTCCCACAATGATGATGGAGTAGCCTACACTGAAGACAAAGACGGGGACACCGGGAAACCACAATCGAGTAAAAATGGCTCCTGCAGTAGCTTCCGCAGCCAAATTCAACACACTGGAAAACCAAAATATCCAGCCCCCGATGAACGCTGATCCCGGGCCCAGGGTGTGTCTGGCAAAGGCGAGAAATGAGCCCCGTTCCGGATCTGCGGCAGACATCTCGGCCAGTGCCGAGATCTCAATAGACATGATGGTGACGCCAATCAAAAACGAAATGGCAATCGCTGGACCGGCTAACCGTATTGCCGATCCACTCGCCAAAAACAGTCCTGATCCCATAATCCCGCCAATGGTCATAAGCGTCAAGCCAGCCGTGCCAATGCCGTGGGGAACTTTTCCTCGTGGGCCACTCCCGTATTGATGGCTCACCACTTTGGTTTCCGTCAATTTTAAATTTTTCCGGGACAATGTCTTGAATTTCATAGCGATAGTATTCCGAGCAATCTTACCAATTATGCACCCGAATCAGACAATTTCCCCGTGCTTGGGAGCATAGCCAACATCTTAGTGACGTTAATGATTAACTCCAAGCACACACTAGACGTACTCAGCCAAGATTGTTTAAAGGAGGTCCCGCCATCATGATAAATTCAGGAGACATCGTAGTCATCGCCGTTACCGGCATTTTGTTCATCGGGTCCATTTTTATCATTGCCCCAACGTTTTTTCGCGATTATCATGACGATTAAGGGACTCGGCGTTTTGGAACTAACGGTACCAAGGTAGGAACTGAAGGATTGGCCGCCTTTCCTAGATACTTTAAGTGCCAGCTGTTTTCAATAGTTTTTAACAGGCAATAATGATTGCAGTCGATACTGATAGTACGATGGCGAGTTTGGGGGGCAATAACGATTAAGGGCACCAGACCGCCTCCTATCGTTACACCCAGAAAATTGGGCGCCCCCGGTGCCGCGGCTAAATACTGAGGTAGTGAGACTAGTCCCGCGGGTGCATTAGCTTCATCCCAGGTAATGAACATGACGGAATTTCCGTGCCACATTCGGCTGTGAGTAATCTCCGGCACTAGTTGTTCTAAAAATTTGTTGCCTAATCGCTCTAACTGTACGCTGTTGGCAACTGGACAACGAGAACCCGAAGTATTTGGTTCCCCGTGCATATCATGGCATAGGTTGGGGGTAATCCACACAAAATCGGCGAGATGCCCTTGAGCCAACTGTCTTTGGAACGCATGCAAATTAACAATGTGGGTTCGCAGCAATGACCGCGGGATACTGGTAAAAAAGGCAAACGGATTGTGTTTTTTGGCGTAAAGCGCTGTGGCCGGCGCGGAACTGGACTGCGCTTTTTCTGAAGGCTCGGGATACCAATTGCCCTCAAATGTTGGGGATGGGATGCTCTGCATCACCCCCTCCCAAGTCAGATGATGATCCTGCAATTGAGAGATAATGGTCGGACCACTAAACTTCCGGCCAGGATTGTCCGTCCAAATGCCTTGGGTAGACCCCGAAATTGTCGCGAGATAATTGGGAAGACTGGGATGAGTCACTCCCCGATACTGGGGATCAAATCCATAAGCCGCTATGAGATGAGAAATATAGGGAGTATTAGGATTATTGAGCAATTCCGACGTTCCATGATTTTCCATCATAATAATCACCACATGACGAAATGGTGCCACAGGTTTTACTGGGGTGATCTCCGATGTTATACCGCCCCCCAGCCTCAGCCAAGCCCAAATGATACCAAAAAGCAGTGCCAGTCCAAGAAAAACTTTACTGAGTTTGATACTCATAAACTTTTTCTGCCCCGCTTCCCGGAAAGATTTGACAAACTGGATGCCCAGTCACATTGTAATGGAGATTGACCCACTTCTCCAATCAAGGGAGTGATCCTATGAACGTCACGCTGCTATTGTTCGGCGGCATCTTCGGTTTTTTAGCTGTTGGTTTAGGTGCCTTTGGAGCCCATGGCCTGAAGGCCAAGCTAAACGTCGAGCAGCTGGCCACCTTTCAAACAGGCGTACAATACCAAATGTATCATGCATTGGGACTGGGCCTGGTGTCAGTATCCAGTGCCATCCTCTCGCAATCCACTGCCCTAACCTGGGCCGGGTGGAGTTTTGTCGTCGGCATTATTCTGTTCTCCGGCAGTCTCTACACTCTGGCTCTAACCGGCTCTAAGCGCTGGGGATTGGTGACCCCGTTGGGTGGCTTATTTTTCTTACTCGGTTGGGGCTTTTTCATCTTGGCCGCCTGGCGGTCCCTCATTCCTGCTTAGTGCTTGCTCGAGCATTCGTCCGGATTTTTCCCAACTAAGGTTCTGGCACCATCGTCGCCCTTCCTCGGCCAGTTTCCATCGTAAGGGCGGATCAACAATTAAACGCTTCACGTTTTCAGCCATCACCTCTGGGTCGTGTGGGGGCGACAACAGGGCGGTACGCAAGTGACGGGCATACTCCCTATGGCCGCCAATGTCAGTCACCGCGAGTGCTGCCCCGCACATAGCCGCTTCCATGGGTGGCAGGCCCCAACCCTCGGTCCAACTAGGTCCTATGAAAATGGCAACCTGGTTGTAGATTTGCCGGAGAGCCTGGCGGGTGGGATTGACCACATAACGTACCGACTCCGGCAGTGAATGCGGCCGGTCTTCAGTTCCAAATAACGTCACCTGCAGTTCAGGAACAGCACCGCGAACAATATCCAGAGCCTTAAGTCCATCTTGGCTGCCTTTCCAGGCAGCGCGATGATACATCATGCCCACATGGTTTCCGTTTCTTGCCATTATAGGCACATCGACATTAAACTCGTCGGGATCAGACCCGTTGGGAATGTAAATTGCGCTCTCCCCCATTGCGTGCGCATAGTCCCAAAGCCATTTGGCAATCACGATTTTTGTCAATGGCAAAGTCCATGTAGCAATCACCCGGTCAGCATTGCCACCGCTCCAGGTTTCTAGATGTTGAATCAAATAGAACTTCCTGCCCTTAGTAGAAGGATAGGCGGCAACCCATTCCGACGTTTGCCATGCAGTGGCGATTACCGCATCGCCATCGGGAATTTGTGCCGGGTCCAGCGACGGACGCCACAGCACATTTATCCGCGGATCAAGGGTTAGCCAACGAGGAAGGTATGAATGCCCTCCTAAAGCGCCTTGGCGCAAATAACTACTGTAAGCCCGAATCCTGTCAAGCCCTTTAGCCCCGAATCGTGTCAATGGTGACTGCACCACCACGACATGGTGCCCCAATTTAACCAACTCATTGGCATATTGATATACCACCTTATACCCGCCAATGGGTACCTGAGTGAAATTGGGAAGAACGAATGTCACCCGCACCAACAAACCTCCTTCATGATCAAAGCCCTGTCAGCACGATATCTTCGCGTAGATCCCACAGGCTTTGCTGTGGTTACCGATTTGCACCACGTAATGCGCAACCGGTACCCCCGGCTGTTTTTGAATGGTAAAAGATGAAAGTGTAAATGATGGCGGCAGTTCCACACGAAACACTAAAGTGCCCCTAGCCGCAGGTGCCGAGGCCGACGCTTTAATCGGTTCGGTCACGTGAGTTCCCACCACCGCTTTATTGACAATAGTGTTCTCATAAGGTTCTATAGCTCCATTTTGCCCATTAATGCCGAGAAGCTTGGTTCCCGGTGGAAGATACACACGCACCCAATCGGAATACGGTGCGACCAGCCAATTGTTATCAGGGCCGCTGGATTATCCCAAATAATGCTAAATAGTCTCCAGACGATGAGTGATGGTAACGTGAACATATTCTTTGGCAAAAGTAGTACTTCTTGTAACAGGAGCCGTCAACCATGCAATGAAACTTCCGAGTAACACGGTGATTCTGGACCCATGTCAGGATAATCTCCGGGTTCTTCGCTTCTTGATCCGTGAATGCCTTCA
>JAMCTO010000230.1:2751-4524 GCA_023381095.1 Bacillota bacterium | reverse complement strand
TCTCCGTGATACAGTTTAACAATCTCAACTTTCCAAGGCCAAAAGCGGTCTGAAAGCCTTGATATTATTGACTTAGCTCGCTTTCAATAATCCTATTGATGCCGTGCGCACAATGCGATCACGCAAGTGCCAGGGAATGCGCTGGAGAAATCCCGCAAAAAAGGTCTCGACTTGCGCTTCGGTCAATTCTAAATCGTCCTGAAGACTCGCCGCAAAGGCGGCGAGAATCTGGTCGACAACCCAGCCAAAGGCGATGTCTTCCAGCTCTTGGCAGTGCGCGTAAAAGAGGTCGCCGATGGTTCGTGGATCTTCCTCTTTCCGCGCTTCCAGGGCCAGCCATTGGTACCGGAGACAGACAATGGTCACATGGGCGACGCACCCTTCGTACGATCGTCCCTGATATTCCCGGGGAATGCCCAGCAGACTTTTAGCCACTTTAAAGAAGGTTTCGATAGCCCACCGCTTGCCATACAGCCGCACGACTTCGTCGTCTGCGAGGGTCAGGTCGGTGCTCCAGAGCGCCAACCATTCCTTCGATTCACTGCGCCGATCCCGAACGCACACGATTTTTAGCGGCAGGGTGCCCGTCTCGGTGCGGAGCATCACCCGACAAGACCCAATCAAGTCACTCCGGCCCCATTGGGGCCGGATCAGCTGGCGATAGAGTTGATTGAGTGTGAACGGGTGATGATGATAGGTGTAGTGGATATGCGGGGAGGCCTTCACCATCCCAATGACATCCAATCCGGTAGTCCGCACGATTTCGCCGACTCACTGACCGGTGGTAAACCACCGATCAAATAAGACGTAACGGGCGGTAATGCCGACTTGTAACGCATCGCGGAGGGCGCGAACGACTAGCGTCGGCGCAGATTCTAGGGCTTCCCGACGTCGTCGGGCTCCTACGGACCGTTTATCCACCTGAGATTCCGTGTCCCGACGCCGATTCGAGGCCTTTTGCGATCCCACGAGCGAAAAGATGAGCGGGAGAAAGGTTGTGCCATCCGACCAACCCACCGTCAGCCAGCGAAATCCCCAACGATATCGATGTTCGACATGATCATAAACCCGCGAAAGAAAGTCTACCGTCCGACTCCGATGGCGATCACAGAGCGAATCATCGACGATCAACACGGCGTCCCGTTGTGTGAAACGGCTCAGCCATCGGGTCGTGGCGACACTGAGGGTCAAAAGCAGGCGGCGCCAGTGGATATGGGGATTCTTGAGTAAGGCATAGACGGTACTTTTCTGGAAGGGTAACGGTTCGTCTGATGACGTGGACGCCTCCTTAAACCAGCGCCAGAGGTTACGTTCCGTACACACGAGGCCCATCAGAAATTGAATGATGAGGCTCCCGGGCACTCCAATCGTCCGCGATCGTACGCCAGCCTGCGCCAGCAGGCGTCCCAGGCCAAATTGGCGAAAAAATGCCGTCACACGGGATTTTTCGTGATTCTGTGGTATCATATATTTTGCCTCTTTCTAGGGATTTGTGTCTAAACAATTATACCAAGAAAGAGGCACTTTGCGTTGTCAATCTCAATAAAAAAATTTATCAATCTCAAGCAGCGTAAGGCTTCGAGCCGTTATTTTAGCTTGGAAAGTTGAGATAATAATTTAGGAAAAGTTTGCACGGAAATCATGGTTTCATACCGAGTATGATGTGTATCTCGTGTCCTCTACTGACTTGGCGTGATGTGCCGTTCCACTAACCACCACGATAGCAGGCGCGAAGCGGGCGCAATAGCGGCTCCGAAGAGCCAGATGAACGAG
>JAMCTO010000230.1:0-2741 GCA_023381095.1 Bacillota bacterium | reverse complement strand
ATCGTCTTCATTAGTTTATTCATAATAATAATTTAGGAAAAGTTTGCACGGAAATCATGGTTTCATACCGAGTATGATGTGTATCTTAAAGTCCTCTACTGACTTGGCGTGATGTGCCGTTCCACTAACCACCACGATAGCAGGCGCGAAGCGGGCGCAATAGCGGCTCCGAAGAGCCAGATGAACGAGTGCCCATAAAACACAAATCCCGCAAGACACAATGGACTGCCAATCGCAATCAGCCAGATCATGTTGGGGCTATTAAGGGGGATTCGAAGTGCCCCTCCTTTCGCCGCTTGTTCGCCGAAACAAGTGATGTGGTAGGCACCAACCAGCTGCGGAAATTGCAAGGTGGTGACGAGATCGTCTAGGGAGACGATCTCGTCCGCACAGCGTTCGCAATAGATGGCAGGAGTTTTGCCTTTCAGAATAATCCTCTCCGTTTAGCTGTTGTACCCGGGAACATAGGTATCGATTCCTCGGTTAAAGTTTGACTCGGCAGTTTAGAATTCTTCCTAAAGATATGAATAATGAATGTAAAGGTCGATAACCATTGGCAGATACCCAGTCGTACAATTTGCTTCCGGCCTGCCTGGGCTGTTGAGAGACTTAAGAGATTCAAGGTTTACCTCATAACCCCTCACGATCGCCCGTCATTACACCGAGAACCCGGCTGCCTCCATTTCACACATACACGTGCTTATAGCCATAAGTATACGCGTTCCCAATCTCTGATGTCATCCCGGCGTTCTCATTTCACAAGATGGCGATGAAAGGTGCGACATCCACGACAACCTATCCCGCCGTAGTTTTCTCTACCAAAAATTCATCTGCACACCCAGTCAATAACAGACCCTCAATGAGGGTGATCCATTTTCCCGAGAACACTCGAGCTGAGTCAATCTGAACACAATGGTAAAAAATCAACATGATGTGGAGTGGACGGTGATACCCGCCGACCCGAGGATGATGAGCTCCTCCTCATCAATCGTTGGTCAGTGCACATGAACGATATTATCGAGCCTTTTGCCCGAGCCCCCGTCACCGGGCTAGGTGCCAGGTCGTCGGCTTGTTTCCAAACTCGTGCAATTCTCGAAACACGGGGCGTTATCCATGAAATCCCCGGGTCAACGCCTGAATGGCCTGCCAAACCGCGACTTTGGCTTGGTCATAGGCACCTAAGGCGAGGTAGAACCCGGGCGTCATTCCGTCATACCGGCTGACTTCCACGGGCACTCCAGCGGCCTTGAGCCTGTCCGCGTAGGCACCTCTCCCTCGTCACGGGTCGTATTCGGCCGGATAATCAACGCCGGAGGAAGACCGACAAATCAGGCGCCAATAGCGGCGACGCATACACGTTTTTTCCGTCGTCAGCGTGCTTCAAGTAGTTCCGCCAAAACCACTTCATCGTATCCGCGGTTAATCCGTAGCCCACGGCGTTGTCGATGTAGGACTGCGACTCGAACGAGTAGTGTGTGACCGGACAAAACAAAAGTTGGAAGCGTGGCAATTGCATCCGCTGATCCCGAGCCATGAGTGCCACGGCCGCTGCAAGATTAGCCCCGGCACTATCGCCGCTGACTGCCACATCGTCCGCGGTCGCCGGTAATCGACCGATACGACGACCGCATTCACCTCGTTGGTGATCTGCCGACACAACACATCGGCCGTGTCCAAATCCCCGACCGTCCATCCCCCGCCATGCAAATACAGCAATGCGGGAAATGGGCCTTCGCCGACGGGCGTATAAATGTGTACCGCCGGGATTTCACCTCCGGGACCAGGAATCGCCCGATTTCCCACACGTCCCACGGTCATGGCCGGGCCGGAGTTGGGGTTGAGATTGGCCGTTCGCGCTTGCTCCACGGAGAGTTCATGCAAAGGCAGACTCTAAAGCCCCTAACTGTTTCAATGTGTCGAGCACCGATTGCACTTGTGGATCCAATGGCACGGAAATAACCCCCTTCAGTCGACATCTTTGCGGTTACCCGGTCGCTGTTTTCGTCCTCATGGGATGAAGTATCCCCCGTTTATTCTCAGGGGGGCCACCTCAGATTAATAGCCAAATTAACCCCATTCTGGCGTCAGACATTCGCATTGTGTTGGCGAGAATTCCTTCTTGTGAGAAGGGAGTCGTTCGGCGATTACAAATTGCCTTAATACTTACCGGAACCAAATCATTGTCACTGGGCAGGACAGATGTATTCCCAGCAAATCGAGCACAGCGTCATTAACGCCATTTCACCACTTGTTCGTAAGGTAAGAAATCGCGAGCTGCCAAAGTTTCCTCAGGTCGGCCGAAGGGAAGTTGTGCAACCAAAGTCCAGTCGCCCGGGATATCCCACTCCCGTTTTACTACCTCGTCAATCAGGGGATTGTAATGTTGCAGGGAGGCCCCCAATCCCTGTGCGGATAAGCACAGCCAGACGGCGTATTGCACCATGCCACTCCCTTCCAAGGACCACCCGGGAAATTTGTTCTGGTATAACGTATACAATTGCTGATAATTGCTGACGGTGGATTGATCGACAAAAAACAATACTGTTCCTGCTCCATGGCTCCATCCTTGTAATCGGGCCTTGGTGTCCGCAAACGCATTCGCAGGCACGATCGAACGTAATGTCTCTTTGACCATGTCCCACAGTTTTTCGTGACTGTCTCCCATCAGCACGACCATTCGATCACTTTGCATATTGAAAGCCGAGGGCGCTTTCAGGGCCAACTGAATGGCCTCTTCAGGT
>JAMCTO010000229.1:2248-3722 GCA_023381095.1 Bacillota bacterium | reverse complement strand
TAGACACAGCAGGAGCCGTCTCGGTCAGACCAAAAGCTTCGCGAAAAGGAATCTGCCGTTCCTCAAAAAACCGCAATACGGACATAGGAACCGGTGCCCCTCCACCCGCCGCGAACCGTAAGGAGGATAAGTCGCGACGATCAAAAGAAGGCGACTGCATGATGGCTAGCCAATTCGTTGGAATGGCAAACATGCAGGAAATCCGCTCCTGTTCCATCCAATCGAGTGCCAATTCGGGGTCAAACTTGTCTTGCAAAACAACGGTGCCTCCCTTGTACAATAACGGCACTGTTAAAATGTTGAGGACAATATGAAAGATCGGGTTCACCACCAAAGAGCGATCGCTGGACACAATATCCCAGTCGGTAGCAAATTCAATGGCATTCCACAAAAAAATATCGTGAGTAAGCACGACACCTTTAGGCCTTCCGGTGGTCCCCGAGGTGTACAAAAGTGCCACCACTGCATCGCCGGATATGGGTCCTAACGAATAATCTGGGTCGTGTCCGAACCAACCCCGGTACGAGTGTGGTCCATCCCCCTTATTGTCGTCCACATTAACGAGTTGCCAGCGACCAGTGCCAATTTGGTCGATCACCTCTTGAAATATGCCATCATAGAACAAGAATTCCGGGCATGCATCGTCCAAAATGTACCGAATGTCCCCCGCATTCAACCGATAATTGATGGGTACAAAAATTGCGCCAATGTAGGCGCAAGCCATAAGACATACGATGAATTCGGTACGGTTCATCATTAGTGCTGCAACGCGGTCCTGAGGTCTGACACCGGCTTCGCGCAACGATGCCCCCAATTGGCGCATTTCCCGGTCCAACGCTGCATATGTCATGCGTCGATGCCTATCAACTAGTGCTTCCTTGTCGGGGGTTACGCTGGCACGATGACTAATCCAATCTGCCACACCCATGTCCAAGCCCTCCATAAATTTCTAGTGGATATCTGCCCTAATGGGCCATTTCGAAGAACCTACGTGTTCACCCGTTATCTTTCAAAAGTGCCGCATCGGTAATGCGGCATCCGCTAATACCGTATCATTCAGGCAATTTCTAGCAACTGGATGATAAATAATGATCGAAAAGGCACCGTTTATGGCAGGCCCCGGAATTTATTCCTGGGGCCAGTGGAGGAAGACCCTAGCTTTAGCTATGGGGAGATATCCACTTACCCGATTTGCCACGGTTTTCAAAATTGATGGACATCAAACACCTCCACAACCAAAATAATCTCAAGTTTCCACGACAAATTCCTCAGTGAATTGCCGGTACCGCAAATTTTAAGACTTGGCTAATTATAGCATCTTCCGTCACTTTATCCGTGTTAATATACATGAACTCTCCCGCCGTCTAACCCTCACGGGTTGAGGCGGGGGTTTCCGGGATCGCTCCCGGAAGTTCCTAACTCATTGATCTCTGCGCCGGGGCCGTTGGCCCCAGGCGTCACTTCGGACCGTTCC
>JAMCTO010000229.1:0-2204 GCA_023381095.1 Bacillota bacterium | reverse complement strand
TTGGTTGTGGAGGTGTTTGACTCTGCCGATTGTCCGGGGATGTGACTGTGCAGACCGCGCATTCCTGCGAACTGTGTTGGAGTGGAACCGTGATGACCCACTTTCCCTGACGCAGCGCTTTATAGCGCATGAATGAAACCACGTCGCCCCACGTGGAGGCCAGGATCGCCCGGTTGAGGCCCGTCTTTGCTTTTCTGCCGTTCGGCAGAAACCGGCCGATGCCATCGCGCTTCGCCTTAGGGCGTTTGGTCATGTGGGAAAGCCGCTGCGCTTTCTTCAGTCGGGTTTTTTGAACCGGTTGAAGATCGAAAACCTGCCCATCGGATGTCGTCAGAGGCTTGGCGACCCGTTCCGTCGCCGCGTAGGCATCCCGTCCAGGAATCGTTGCAGTCGGATCCTCCGCCACAAGCCGCAACCGCAATTTCCTGTCAATGGGCTCGTTCTGGTAGCACGAAGAAATATTTATCGTAAATACCCTTTTCGCGTGACTTTTGTTGTCATAAAGTCGTTTCTATTCTCAAAGGAGGTACCCAAATTGACAACCAAACGTGTGATGTATCTTGTGGATATGTATAAGGCTGCAGAAAAATCTGGTCTGCGGCGTAATGTTATTCGCTCAGTTTGGAAAGAAGGATCGTTGGATGGACTTGAGGCCTTCTCTCTGATGTTGGGAATGGATGTGGAATTGCTGGTAGAAGAGGGCGAAATTGTCAATTCCTATGCCAGATCCATTCAACGCCGACAAACCCTGACCGATCATCATGCCAAGATACTTGGGCTATAGCCAAGGCAAGAACCGCCCATAAAATGGGGATTCTTGCCTATTGTTGGCAATTTTAGGCTACCACTTCGTTTAGTGCTTGCAAGAGGTTATTTAATGATTGCCGAGCATCCCCAAATAACATTTGACACTGGGGATTAAGATAGAGCGGATTGTCGATGCCGGCAAATCCGGGGTTCATGCTCCTCTTAAGCACTATGACTCGTTGCGCTTGGTCGACGTTAAGAATAGGCATTCCATAAATGGGACTGCCAGGATTGGCCCGCGCATCCGGATTTGTGACATCATTGGCACCCACTACCAGTACGACATCGGTCCGAGGAAATTCTGGGTTGATAGCCTCCATATCGTAAAGTTTTTGATAAGGAATATCTACCTCCGCCAGCAATACATTCATGTGACCCGGCATCCGACCCGCCACTGGGTGAATTCCAAACTTCACATCCACTCCTTTTGCTTCCAGTCGCGTCATCAATTCGTTGACTTCCTGTTGGGCGCGCGCTACGGCCAGCCCGTAACCCGGTACAATAACGACTCGACTAGCATAACTGAGTAAGATAGCCACATCTTCCGGATTGGTTTGCTGCACCACACCTTGCGCCTGCGTTCCACCCTGAGTCTGGAGTTTGCCAAAAGCGCCAAACACAATATTCCCAATTGGGCGGTTCATGGCCCGGCTCATAAGCTGGGTCAAGATGGCCCCAGAAGCACCGACAAAGGTGCCAGCGACAATCAACACGTCGTTCCCCAACAGAAATCCGGTAGCGGCCACCGCCAATCCGGTAAACGAGTTCAATAGCGAAATGATGACCGGCATATCACCTCCGCCGATGGGAAATACACCTAACAAACCCAGAGCTACCGCGCCAATCACGTAGGCTAGGAATACCGCTCCGTGGCCTGCTTCTCCGGTAATCACCAGCACGGCTCCCCCTAGGATCAGCAACCCTAATAGAACAGCATTCACCGTTCGCTGACCCCGATAAGTAATCGGGCGCCCAGTCATCCATTCGTTCAATTTAGAAAACGCAATAATGCTGCCTGAGAAACTGACCGCCCCAATCAAAATGTCTATCAGCGCAATAATTAGGCCGGCAGCGCCGGGACTTCCCGGCACCACGCGCAGGACGTCTCCCGATGCCACCAGGGCTGCGGCCCCGCCTCCCATGCCATTGAACAGTGCGACCATTTGCGGCATTGCGGTCATGGGCACTAGCCGGGCGCTAGTGGCGCCGATAATACCGCCGACGAGCAACCCGAGAATCAGCAGCAATGGATGATGAATTGTTACCCCTACTAGCGTAACAATCAGGGCCAATAACATCCCGACGGCAGCGAGGGTATTGCCGGAGCGTGCCGTGCCAGGTTGTCGGAGCCGCATCACGCCATAGACAAAAAACAGTGTGGTTATCAAATAGACCAA
>JAMCTO010000228.1 GCA_023381095.1 Bacillota bacterium | reverse complement strand
CCTTCTCCAAGCCCAACCGGCGATGGCCACGAGCATGTTTGTCGATATGGACGTGGCGTCCAATCTGTCGTCTCAGCCGCATTGGCTTGTTAGCCTGTTAGGTGCCGGTATTCAACTCTGGACAAATCATCCCATTACATCGGCGATATTTTCGGTTGTGATTCAGGTGGGTATCGGTCTGGCGATGTTGTTGGGAGCGGGACGCCGGTGGGGTTTTATTGGTTTGTATGTCTCCTTGGTTTGGAGCCTTCCCGTCTGGATTTATGGAGAAGGCCTGGGTGATGTGCTCACAGGGAAAGCTTCATGGTTGCTGGGCAGTCCCGGGGCGGTGGTGTTTTATGTATTGGGAGCCGTGGCATTGTTGTTGCCCATTAGATTCTGGCAATCGGGGCAGGTCCTTCGGTGGACTCGGTACATGGTGGCCGGGATGTGGCTTTTGCTGGCGGGGTGGCAGGCCTGGCCTCATGCGGGGTACTGGTCGAGGGGCCTTTTTCATATTTTTCGCAACAATAGCTTTATGCCCCAACCAGGGGTTTTATTGGTCCCTATTGTGTGGATAATGAACTTCTCGCGGTTGTATCCGATACTCCTCAATGGCAGTATGGTCGCGATCATGGCATATCTCGGACTAGCTCTCATTCTTAAGAAGACAGGAAGGACGTTTTGGATCATCATGATCCTGTGGCTCTTAGCCAGCTGGTGGCTAGGGCAGGATTTCGGAATTGTGGGTGGTGTGGGTACCGATCCGCAGTCGGCACCGCCGGCCATAATTTTGATGCTCGGGGGCTGGTACTATGCCCACCCCGTTGAGGAAGACAGTACCCATAGGCCTGGAAGGGGGCGACAAAGTCAAAGCCTCAGGGCGTTGGGGGTTGCTGCGACGGGCGTTCTGAGCCTCCTGTTCTTGGTCTTTGGTTTTGTTATTCCCCAAGTGGTAGTGGCACAGGGTGACCGTCCGGCCCTCAGAACTCAATCCCAACGAATTCAGAAGGCCTCATCGATCCCTACAAGACAGTCTGTTGCGTTGTCCCACTCAATTCCTGCCTCCCGGTGGATGCAATTTAACGCATCCGAGCGGAAGGTGCACGTACTCTTGCAGGCATCAGTCAACACGTTCGGATCCTTGGCCTTTGACGGCTATTCCAATGGATTTCTCACCATGACCATTCCTCAAGGATGGCGTGTCGATGCGACTTTCGTCAACGAGCAGACCATTTTGAAGAACAGTGCCATGATTGTGCCTCTTTCCCAGTTGAGGCAAAACGGGCCCTTCACCCCGGCGTTTCCCGGGGCCTTTAGCCCGGATCCAACTCAAGGTGTGAATCGAGGCGTGGTGCAGCACTTTCAATTTGTCGCCGCGCACTCTGGGCAGTATGCCGTGGTTAGTGCCGTTCCGGACGGGCAGTCCAGTTCGGGCATGTGGGACAATCTTGTGATTAAGAACGTGACAAAACCTACCATACGCGTCAAATAAGCCCAGACGAGGCGTCGTAGGATTGCGAAGAATTTTTCATCGTAGTGTATAGGGATCTGCTCTCAATGCGGTATGAATTCTGTGGTTGGAACAAAGATTTAATAGAACGCTAGGTCAAGAAGGGAGAATCGGGTATGGCCAAAGCACGCCCATCTAAAATGCCGAGGATTCTAGGTATGGTGCGGGTAATGACCGCCTTGCTATTGATTCAATTTCTGTTCGGCATGTACACCAATTTGTTTGTGATTCTTCCCCGGATACCCAAGCCTAGCGGACCTGGTGGTTTTTTTGCCCACATGGGTTCCATGATGTCGGTCGGGATAAGAGACCCGGTGTTTTTGGTGCATATGATCATGGGTCCCTTCTTGGTTCTCGGCGCGTTGATTACCTTGATCGTGGCGATTATGGGCATGTTTCGCCCAGCAATTATTCTCAGCAGCCTGGGGCTGGTTTTTGTGCTCACGGCAGGATACGGAGGACTGACGTTTTTTATGGACGGCCAACATAACAGCCTATCTTTTGTTATGGCGCTGGGATGGCTGGGCGCGTTGACAACTTACTTTATCGCTTGGGGTGTAACGTCGGCCTGGAAGGCGTGATCACACGGCCGATATCCGCTTTGGTGTCGTCACACTTGTTTACTCCCCGCGCATGACGATTACGAGATTGGTGAAATCTTGCCCAAGAATGGCAATGTGAACTTTAAAAGGCTTGATGGTTTCATTTTGTATTAGACCGCCTTGTTCCAAAGACAAGGCGGCTTACCGCATGGAAGTTGCCATAGGACGTCAATAGGGTCGTGTGGCCGTTCCGTCCCACCGACCACAAACCGGCTTGCCGATAACTGGGTGTTATCCGCGAATATTACCACCATGATCGCACGTTGGTGGATATACCCTGAATGTGGACGTCACCGTGAACGCGAGGATTTGACCATTATGGTGGCTGTCACTTTTCTTGTGACTGTTGCGGTTCTGTTACAGTGAGGACATAGTGTTGATACATGTGGGCGTCATAATAGGAATACAGGAGGTGAGCACCGTGATGGGGAATTTTGCCAATGGTTTTAATGGCGGTACTATGGTACTGATGGGGTTGTTTGGACTTGTCTTTTTCGGGATAGTTATCGCCTTAATATTTTCGGGAATTAAATACGTGGTTGCCGGTTCCAAACCAGCTTTGGGTAACAAGGCCGGTGATGCCTTGGAACAACTCAAAATGCGCCTAGCCCGGGGCGAGATAACGCCGGATGAATACGAAATGCTTAGAGCGCATCTAAAAGATTGACTAAGATGAAATGCTTGAAACTTGGCTTCTCATAGCTTAAGAAAAAACAAGCCAGGATGCACGAAGACCGGGTTTGATTCCGTGCGAAATGCTCGCGAGAAAGTTAAGGTAGCCAAGACCCGGAGGAATGGGCATGTCTTGAAGATTTAACCCGCAACACGACTTCGGCAGAAGGTCGTGGGTTTCTTGTCATTTCTGCAAGGAAAAGTGGTGCGGGGTGGTTGGTACGGGTCTGCCGCCCACCAATGAAAAGTAAAAGCTTAGTACCCACGCAGTGTAGATGGTTTCTGTCTTGGCATTTTCGGTTGATTTTCGGAGGACCAATCATTCGTGAAAAACCAGCTATTTCGTGCGGGCTTTGGTCGGTGCGTTCCAATCATCACTACGAGCTCTGATCGCGCAAGGCTTGGGTTCGGTGTAAGGAGAATCACTAAGAAGCAAGAATACCGGCAGGAGGGCCAAATTATGGGCGGCATGATCACAACCATGATGTGGATTTCGAATGTGCTGTGGCTGGGCCTCATTTTCGCGATGGGTCTAGGCGTCTGGTACTGGATCCGGAGTCATGAGGATATTCTCGGACGTGATGGCGATCCTCTGGCGATAGTGAAATTGCGTCTGGTCCGGGGAGAAATTACCCTCGAGGAATATGAGGAGCTCCAAAGGCGGCTTCAATCCTAACCGGCTGTTAAGGGGAGGGAAGGCGTACACAGATTCGGGTCTCGCCCCATTCACTGCGGGCTATTGCCAGAGAATCTCCTTGTGCCTGAACCAAGGCGGCCGACACGGCCAGCCCCAAACCCGCTCCCGGGGAGCGGGGATCCCGGAAAAATGGCTGCAGCACCAAAGGAACGGACTGAGCGGAAATGCCAGGTCCGGAATCCTCAATGCACCATTCCAGCAGGGCGGATGACGGGCGGCCATTTTTTTCAGCTGGTTTTTCTTTTTGTTGCAGACCAATGCGAATTTTTCCTCCATCCGGCGTATGCCGCAAGGCATTATCCACCAAATTGACGAGAATCTGGTCCATGCGGTCTTGGTCAAGGAAAACCTCATGCACCTGACATGCCATGCTCATCGTGACGCGTTTCATGGCACCCATGGGTTCGAATCGCAGCATGAGGGCCGCGAGTTGCTCGCAAAGGTCGTACTGTTGACGGTTCCAGGCCGGCGGAGAATGGCGCATCGTTTCAATCAAGAGAAAATTGTTGACGAGACGGGTCAGCCGGTTGATTTCGCGATTTAGGGCGGCCCAGCGCTCGGGGCTCGGAGTCAGAACGCCGTCACTCAGTCCTTCAAGATTGCCGCGCAGCACTGACAGCGGGGTTTTTAACTCATGGGCGACGCTGGCCAGAAACACGTCTCTTTCCTTTTGTGCCGCGGCGAGACGTTGGGCCATTTGATTGAGGGTATAAGCGAGTTGACTCCAGAGGCCGACGTCCCAGACCGGCAACGGATCTAAATACCCTTCATCGACCTGGTTAATCCATTCGACAATACTGGACAGAGATCACCTAATACGGTGTGTTCGATATGAGAAGCCAGAACCCATGACACGGCCGCGACAATTAAGAGCGTGGGCAGAGCGAGGATGATGTAGGCGGCCTTTTGAGAGGCCCCGGAAAGATGGCTGGCCGATACCCACCAGTTGGCCTCCCAGAACCACAATGCCCACCGTGGTGATTCCTGACATCATCGCAAGCAGCCAGATTCCTATGGTTGGGCGGGCAAAGGTGTCTCGTCGCACCATCGGTATCCCACTCCCCTGACTGTCTTAATGTATCTCGGATTGTCCGGCAGGTCGTGCAATTTTCTTCTAAGGCGCCCAATCTCCATATCAACAGCCCGGTCAAAGGCGTCCCCCATGTCTCCCAAATTCGTTCCAATAATTCGTCCCGTGTCCACACCCGGCCGCTGTGGCAGGCCAAATGGACCAACAGGTCAAATTCGAGGGTGGAGAGATTGATGACAGATCCGTTTTGCAGGCATTGGCGGCGTTCGAGGTCAATCATCAGATCATGGGTGGTGATGCTGTCTTGACGTATGCTGTGGGCCACACAATCTTCAAAGCCTGACAGCGCGCCATGACTTGTCCCGGACTGAAAGGCTCGATGACATAGTCGTCTGCGCCCCCATTCAGGGCTTGGATAATGTCGGAGTCCTTATTCCTGACGGTGAGCATCTGAAATGGGGACCAGGCTCTTTTGGCGCAGGACACGGATGGGCGTGGGGCCCTCTGAGTCGGGCAATTGCCAGTCCAGAATGAACACGGAAGGTTCAAACGAGACTAAGGCGACCTATAAAAATTAGTTTTCACTATGCAAAGGACAAGAGGAGGTGGAAAAGGTTCATGTCCTAGCGGGTCAGGGGTGGGCAGGATAATGGAACCTCCCCAC
>JAMCTO010000227.1 GCA_023381095.1 Bacillota bacterium | reverse complement strand
CGTGGTGAGGTGACTAAAGTCCTCGGTAAACCCGCCCGCGTCCTCCCGGGCCATGGAACCCCCTTCCCCACCTGGATATACCCTTCACGAGGGCTCAGCATCAGCTTTTATAGCACTGGTTCCCCAACCAAGATAGGCGGGGTAACGGCCATTGGCCTAAGTCCAAAATCACCCCTTAAATTGAATTCGGGGGTCCGCATTGGATCGCCGTTAAGTCAGGTCGTCGCTGCCTATCAACAACTACAATACCTGCCCTTTGGTTCATCTGCCAACGTCTTCATACAGGGTCAGCAAGAAGCCTTTTTAGGCGCTCACTTAATCCATTTTCCGAGCCTGCAAATTGTGTTAAACCACGGTGTGGTCACCAACATTTTGCTGTCCACACTGGAAGTCCCTCCATCTTAACTATGGAATGCGATAAGTCATCGAGTGATCGGGCTTGGCCGTTTTGTGCGCTCTTTCGCGAATCAACTCAATTTCATTTTCATCGATGGCGCGTTCAAATCTCCGAAACCCTGCCATGCGAAATCCATGCAATTGGCCTAATTGATTGATTTCTTTCACCTTTTCCACAGCAATGTGACTGCCCAGGGTAAAATTCTCCAGACGTCCGGACAGGGCCAATATCATGGTTTCCGCCATGCAAGCCTCCACCATTTTTGGAGGAAATCCGAAATCAAATCCCATGTCCGCTTCGGGTCCCGGAACTTCAATGACGCCTCCATCTAAAACTAAAACATCGGGTCTGGCTTGGCTAACTCGTGATGAGATATTGCGCGGTCGAGCCACATCGGTAATGACTGACCCGGGCTTCAGATCTTCGGGTTCCACGATAGCATCCTGGGCTGAAGACACCGCGACCACAATGTCCGACTCACGGACGGACTCGGCCACATTCAGGGATATACTGACATTGGTCTCAGGGTTGTCGGACAAAATCTTATGCGCTAACGTCTCCAAATTTTCCCGGGTACGCGCTACCAATCTCAAGTACCTTACGCGCGGAGCTAATATTTGAGAAGTTGCCTCGCCTATGGAGCCAGTAGCACCAATAACCGTGACTTGTGCCGTGTCCAAATCAATGCCCATACGCGCGGCTCCGCGCAGGGTACCTTCCACCGCAGTAGCCGTAGTGTACGAATTTCCCGTGGTAACCGGTATAGACAGCCTTTGCGAAAGCGTAATACCGCGATCCCCAGCAATTTTCGTGAATGCTCCTAATCCTAAAATATCCGCACCTAATTGTTCTGCCAAATGACCCGCACGTTCTAATTTTTTTAACACCCATTCATACGGTGACTCCAAGAGAATTTTAGGTGTCAAAGGCAATCCAATAAGCCATCCTTCGAGTTCTTCCCCGGTCAAAGACCGCACACCGGTAGTGTGTCCCACCATTACGGGTCCGACCGCTTTAAACGCAGTTTCCACAACTCCTTGGGGCAAGTATCTTGTGAACCGATACTTGCGGGCAAAATCATCAAAACGCAGTGGATGGATAATGAATGCAAATCGTCGCATGACCGGCCTCCTGTGCACAATACTGTGCACATTCTATCACAGTGTTATCCCTATGTCAGCGTTGAGGGATGATTTGGTTGCCGCCTCAGGAGCGGCGTATAATAGCACTGGCGCAGATTAAAGAACCTAGCTTTACGGAGATGGATGCAACGCTATGGCGAAACCTTTTACAGAACTGACTTTGGCAGACGTACTGATAGCCCGTCAACGAATCCAACCGTATCTGCAACCTACCCCATTAGTGCAGGCTCATGGCTTAAGTCGCCGCATAGGAAGCGACATCTGGTTGAAATGTGAGTTTATGCTGCCGACCCGAGCTTTCAAGGTTCGTGGCGGTTTAAACTTAGTAAGTCATGAGGCGGAGCACCAGGCTATTGGTTCGAGCGGACTAACTGCTGCGTCCACCGGCAATCATGGGCAATCAATAGCTTATGCGGGACAGGTATTTGGATTTCCGGTCACTATTTTTTCTCCCAAAAATGCCAACCCCATCAAGGTCGCGTCCATGGAGGCACTGGGTGCAACCGTGAAACTGGTGGGAAAGGACTTCGATGAGGCGCGAAATGCCTGCGAAACCTTCGCCCAACGCTCTGGGGCCCGCTACGTACATTCTATGAACGAGCCTTTGCTGATTGCCGGCGTTGGCACTGCTTACCTGGAGGCGCTGATGTCCCTTCCTTCCGCAGACCTGCTAATTGTGCCCATAGGGGGAGGATCGGGAGCGTCTGCTGCGGGATTAGTAGCTAAGTCTGTCAATCCTGCCATTCGCGTCATTGGAGTTCAGGCAGCAGGGGCTCCCGCGGTCTATCAGTCGTTTCGCAGCGGGAGGCTCGAAAGCACCTCCCAAGCCAACACTGCTGCTGAAGGATTGGCTACCCGGGTCGCATTCGACTTGCCGCTGCAAATGATTCGGCATTATGTTGATGACATTGTCCTAGTAACAGATGAAGAAATGCGTCAAGCGCAAGCCCTCATCTTTCAGGACACGCGGACACTCCCGGAAATGGCAGGAGCCGCATCTACCGCGGCAGCCGTCAAACTGGCCCAAACAATCGCCGGTTCTCGAGCCATCTTATCCGTTACCGGTGCCAATGCATCCATGCCAGAACTTCAGCAAACCTGGCGCACTATAGATCAATAACCAATGAATTCTGCGCCTATTGCTCGCCGGCCGTGTGCCCAGAATATGGGACGCGCAATCCGGAAATGAATAGGAAAGACAATACCGTCAGGCCTGCAGCAGTCCACATGGCGTGGCTTACCCCGACCTTATCCGCTAGCAGCCCCCATAAGGGCAATAGCAGGGCTCCCAGGCCATTAGCCAATCCCAACGCAACGCCAGATCCCATTGCTGGATTTTCAGAAAAGATGTCTTGCCCAATCAACAACGTAATCGGGAAGGTTCCAAATACGGCAATACCCAAAATCGCAACCAAGGGCCATAGCCAGATACCAGAGACAAACGGGACCAAACTCACGAAAATTAATGTGGCAATCGACGAGCCCCACAGCACAACCCGCTTCCCAAGGCGGTCCATCATCGCCCCTGAGCCCAAAGTACCGATAACGCCGGTGCCCACGAACGTCGTGACTAGTGATGCGCCAGCAACCAGACTGCCGCCCCGTTGATGCCACAAAATTGGCAAGAAGGTACTCAGTCCGTACAACATCAGCGCTCTAAGCCCGGAAAAAGCGATCAGCGCCAGACCTGGCTTCAAATGCTTACGCCACTTTATGGGATTGCCATGCCGTGTTTGGGGTGGCAATTTGGGCACAGATCGTGTCATCCAAGGCCAGGTCAAGGCCAAGGGTATAGCCATCACCCAGATGAATTTCAGGCCCATGGTAGCCACAACCCATCCCGATTACGTT
>JAMCTO010000226.1 GCA_023381095.1 Bacillota bacterium | reverse complement strand
TTCTGCGCACGGTGCAAACAATTAGGGACTACAACCAGGATTTCATGGCGGTGATGATGGACTGAATGGTGCGGCCTTCCACAGACTGCGTAACACTGTAGCGATGACACAGAGGTGCCTACAGGGGCGAGGGTTCCGTTATCGTGAGGCGGTTTTGTCCGTGGATTGCACACGTGGCTGATTGATCGGGCTGGACAGTCGAGCCCTCAGGAATGTGGCGGCGATTTTGCATGACCATGCTGACGGAGGCGCTGTTCTAGGGGATTGTAGAAATGTCATCCCCAATTTGGTTGCAGAAAGACTCGCCGAGAGCGTTGAAGACAGAATGCGACGAAACCTCACCCTGGGTTATCAGGTAGCACGAAGCGAGTTAACGTGCGTTCGCGGGCGCATTGACTGGCTCACCACTGAGCGGCCCACCTTTTCACCCGGGGAAAGGTGGCGTGCCGATATGATGAATTCACTGTGGATACGGCTCGCAACCGCTTTGTGTGTGCAGCGCTAATCGCCATCTCCTAAATTGTGACAAAGACGGGATTGGGACGTTAATGCCGCATCTTGGCGGGGCAAATGAGAGTTATGGGCATTTCGACGTGGCGACCTCCTTGGAAGTTGGTGCTTGGTGAGCGATTTGGCACGAATGATGCGTATGAACGATGCATGGTTGAGACGGCAAAGCTGGCCTTCGATCTGGCGATGCCCACCGAAGCTGCAGGCATCCGTTGCTGGCATCTCCGGACCCACGGCGTTGTGTGGAGGCGACGTCTCTTTGAGAAAGCCTCCGGAGGCTTTTGCCGGGAGACGTTGAAGGCCGCGGGATGGAGAGTTTCCATGGATAAGATGCTGCATTGGCCCCTTGAAGATTGCACGGCACTGATCGAACAAGTTCTCCCGCCAATGAAGACCGCGCTCGTCCTGGAACATTTCGGCCGTATGCGCCGGATTATCGTGGATACGAAGTTGGCGAAGATGTATAGTCGCCCGCGGTACCGAGAAAAGTCAGTGATAAGCGCTCGCCTTGCATATCTTCGCTCGCAAGAGGGTACGGGAGTTCTTGAAGATCATACGGCGGGATTATTGCTCTATCCATCGGTTGGAGAGTCCCTGAACGAAACCGTTAGCATTCAGGGACATCTAAGGCGATTCGCGACTGTTGACTTGACCGCGTCTACAACCGAAATACGTCAGCAATTGCTCGATGTGGTGAAATTTGAGTGAGTCTTTCTTCCGAGCGAAGGTTTGGTCAGGTGCTACTGACTAGCCGTGTCCCTTATGGGAGCGAATGGCACTCCAGAATTTCCGGCTTTTCATGGGAGCCTCATTACAAAGCCACTTTCTTTTTGTCATGAGGGAAAGTGTAATGGATTCAACGATGGAGATGTTGGCCAGGGCGTGGTTTAACCCGCATCAAGGTTGTATCAGAGCGGGTGGGACAGGCGAACATCTCGACTACTCTTCAGATGTACGGCCATCTCCTTCCGAATGTGCAGGCGGACCCGGCCGACAAAATGAGGCATGGATGGCGGGTCATAGAGATATGGCCCCCCCAATTTTAACGACTTCCATCCACACCGCATCCACACGAATCGAGAAAACACACGCCACAGCACAGGACCACGTCAACACAGTGAACAAAGAAATCCGATGATATCAACGTTTTGGGGGAATAGAAGCCACGAGAGAATACGGTGTAAACATACCGTCCGCTGACTCTTAATCAGTGGGTCCACAGTTCGAATCTGTGCGCGCCCACCACATGAAACCAAGACACCGCAAGGGATTGCGGGTTTTTTATTTTGCGGGGATCGTCCCCAAACACTTGAACGGGCTAAGAAGATTCAACAGTATGTGCAAAACACCGTGGGCACCCATCAGGATCCCCAACGGGCGCGCATCGTGGAACAAAAGCAAGCCGAAGTGTCGCCATTTGAAGCCCGCGCCCAAAAAGAGTTGGCCGACGCGGCGCGTCGCACGGTATTTTATATCTTAGGCCAGGAATCCCGGTTTGCCGGAGATTTTTTCACGCAATTCAATGCCGCCATGGCCCAGTTGGTCCATGATACCTATCCCCATTTAGAGGATGTCACGGAGCCCTTGGACAGTAAGCAGGCGGTCCATAAAATTATGGAGTGGGCCCAGACGGGACGGCCATCCTCGACGGTGGGCGTGAATGAACGGGCGATTGAGGCCATGACCGCCTATCTGGAACGGCAGCATGCACAATATCAACGCGGCAGTTTGCAGGACCTGAAGGAATATTTTGCCCATCCGCCGTATGGCTGGTCATCGTGGGATGTCAGTGGCGTCATAGCCCTGCTCTTAGGCCAACAGCGTATTACCCTGCAGTACAATGGGGCGCCCTTGACAGCGGTGACCCCCAAGTTTGCAGACACGCTGATTCAGACATCGGCTCAAGGAAAAATTGTCGTGGACCGGATCGTCGCCATGCCGGTCGCTCTGCACGCTCAGGTGTCTAAAATTTTGCGACCTGTGTAATTCATTACGATGATGTAGTAAAGTGTTCG
>JAMCTO010000225.1 GCA_023381095.1 Bacillota bacterium | reverse complement strand
ATGCCCGCCGCAGGACACCTGATTTCCTGGGCCGGCTTCAGCCCGGGGCAAGACGAGAGTGCGGGGAAAACCGGGGCGACGAGCCGTCACATTCTCCTCGCCGCCTATGCCATTTTAAAGACGCCGGGGACCGTGTACCAGGATCTGGGTGCCAACTACTTTGATGAGCGGAACAAACAGCCGGTCGTGCGTCGGGAAATCCGCCGACTCGAAGCCTTGGGTTATCGGGTGACGGTCGAATCGGCCTCGCAGGCGAGCTGACACTACCGGCGGTGGTTCTCACCGGAATCTATTTTTCAGAGGAGGACCGTATAAGTGCGTATTGAAGATATTACGCTACTAAATGTCTTAACCCCTGATACGCGGCGACGTGTATTAGTGATGCGGCGGTTTTCGGCTGGGGAAACTATCTTCCATCAAGGATCGGAAACCACGGGTTTGTGGGTCGTGCTCAATGGGCGGGTGGCCATTGAGCACTTCGGAGCACAAGGTAATTTGACCACGTCTGGGATATGGGTTGCGGGGGATGTGGTAGGCATCGCAGGACTTTGGGATAAGTCAGGATATCCGGGGTCCGCACGAGCGCTTGATACGCCGACAGAACTGGTCTGGATTGATCGTCAGGCGGCCTTGGCGTTGCACCAGAGCGTTCCCGCCTTCGCGATGACCATCAGTCAGCTTTTGGCCGAACGTCTTCGCCTGGTGCAAGAATCCGTGGCGAGCAGACAGGGGAGGCCCATCATCTTGCAATTAGCTATTGTGTTGAGTATGCTTGGACGAAAAACCGCGTCACATGTCCGTTTGACCCATGAAGATTTAGCCAATTTGATTGGCACTCGGAGAGAAACGATAAGCCGCGTATTACAGGAATTGCAACGTATGGAATTAATTGAAGTTGGCTATGGCGATATTTTTGTCAAAGATGTGGCTCGTCTTGAAGCCATGGCACTAGAGCCGCCGCCAAGATCTCATACGCCTTAGTTTGCGGGGATCGTTGCCGTTTTGGGCGGCGTTGGAAAACCACGCGCACTTCACCGCCAAGCTATATCGCTAACGAACAAGCTGCTTACGGCGCATTGGACAATTGTGACATAAAGCACGGATACCAGGACCATATTATTGGACATTAGAGTATGGTGGCGGTTATGGGTGCGCAGGTTAAAATCAGGGGGCAAGTGGATGAAACAATTGGATGTAAGGCCTACGTTGTTAGCTGGTGGCGAACCGTTTATGGACATTATGACGTTTGTCAACACCTTAGAACCCGGTGAAGGATTTGAATTACTAGCGACCTTTCGTCCTGATCCCTTATTGAAAGTCATGGAAACGAAAGGGTTCTCCAACGTGTCGGCGGAGTTAGGTGATGGCTCATGGCTTGTGACCTTTACTCCGGCGGATTAGCACGCAATAGAAAACCACAGCAGACAAAGCCGTAAATTTTTCACGTAGCAAGGAACAGGCCGATGTCACTATTCGGTAAAACATGGGTGTAAAGTAGATGTAGTCTGAGAGGCATGAGCGTAAAGCCTATAGCAGCGAGGATGATGGCATCATGAAGGGGTTAAGGTTCGATACTCGTTCTGCATCTTGGCTTGGATCCGACATGTTCCCGTGTGTCCTGGCAACTGTAGAGGAATTAATGCCTGGACCGCAATTGTGAGTAGTTGCAGTGCATGATCTGGGACCCTTGGCGGCCGTTTTGCAAATTCGCCGACTCAAATGTGTTACACAAGACGGCACGTTGGAAACGGCGAGATTGTTGGTTTACCGCCCAGCGAAGCCAGATCCAACTTCACTGCTTGTGCTTGATTATCGGTGCCGAGGTGTCGACGAGGTACTTCGGGACTTGGCAGTCATTCTGCATCATCTACGCCCTGGCGAACAATTTAGTGTGCGAGGAAGGCCCTGCCTCGAAGCAGGCTGAAAGCGCTTAGACAAATTGGGGCCATCGGAGATGTCGATATTGAACGGTTTTGGAAGTGCAGCTTCTGATCACCCGTGGACAGGGCTGTAGCTACCTTCGACAACCAGTGGTGTGGTTCAAAAGCCGCGTGAATTAGGAGTTTGAGGTGGGGTGACGGCGGCCAGGCGCTTGGCCAAAACGACTGAGTATAGGTATGGGAATGGGATCTAAATATGGTAGCCAATTATTGTGTGTGTTAAAGAGGATTAGCCCCATCATAATCGTCTAGAGATGTACACAGTTTGTCTTTGGTTATCCAATGGTGAGGAGACGTCAAATGGATCACAATGCACCCGAAAACACACGGTACAAACCAAGCATCAACATAGATCAGGCACCCCGCATCATCGTGCCATCGTTATTTGTAGGAACGGCTTATGGATTTGTTATTGTCGCCGCGATCATGCTGATATTCCTGGCGAAACCATTAGCTGAGGGCGTTTACGGGGAGCCTTGGGTACTTGTTATGGTGCATTGTTTTACGTTGGGATTTCTCACGATGACGGCCATGGGAATCCTGCATCAATGGGTTCCGGTGGTATTTGATGTTCCACCGTTGGGAACTCGGCAGGCGCTTGTGATTTACGTAGGGTACCTGCTAGGGGTGCTGGTGTTTGTGTGGGGTTTCGCTGAACAGTGGTGGCCGGTGTTGGCCATCGGCGGAGGGGTTCTTGCCTTCTCAGTTCTCATGTGGAGTATAGGAGTGCTAAGGCAACTCGGGCACTCCTCAAAAGCTCGAGACGTCGTGTACCAAGGTATTCGTGGTGCGGTGATAGGATTGAATTTGGTGTGGGTGTTAGGACTCTTTATGGCATTGTCGTTCCTCGGATGGTGGCCAGCCTACGCAGTATTACGGGTTCACATTGCTACAGCTTTGGTTGGGTGGATGGGATTTTTAATACTAACGGTGCAATTAAAGCTCAATCCCATGTTCTCCATGTCTAGAGCAGAAGGCAAAACATCAGGGATACCGTTAATGCTATCTACCGGCGGCTTAGGATTGGCTTGGCTCTCAATGGCGTCGTTCGCTATGCTGTTTCGCATTGGCGCGGTATTTTGGGTGCTGGCGGTTTTGACAACCATGAGTCAATCAGTTTATGTTTTCGCTCACGGGAAATCTAAGGACAGGGTTTTTGTCGGCGTGGCTTCCGCATGGCTGTTGCTTCTGGTGTCGTCGATTCTGGCGGTGTGGCTAAATCCCTTGGCTGTGGTAGTAGCTTTTTGGGGTATGTTTACTTTGATCTTTAGCTACCAGTCTCGCATTATTCCGTTTGTGGTGGCGGTGGCGGTGGCAAAGCGGCTGCCCGGCCCGAACTTTAAGGCTTTTTTTATGGCCCAGGCCATGCATTCAAAAAATCAACCGATAGTCGCCGGAATGTTGGGTCTTGCAGGGGCGGTGTTATCAATCCTTGGAAGAACACAAAGGCTGCCTATTTTGGATGAGATGGCGGGTTTTGCTGGGCTTTTACTGATTGGCACGCAAGTTCTTAATCTCATGACTGCCATGGCGCGGGGAAGAAATAAGCAACCGTTACGGCAATGATCAACTCCTTGGAGTCCATCGCCTACTGAATTGCAGTGGCACTTCAGGTTCGCCCTGGCCTGCACTGCCTCTTTAAGATTTTCGGTGGTGACTGCCTGACATGATAGGGCCTTCGAGGAATGGCGGCGATCGCGGCCAAGAGCTTCGAGTGTGACGTAGATCACGCACTGCATCACGCTTTTGATCAACAATGATGTGCAGCATTGTAAAATAGGGTGGTTCTTCCTAGTGCGCTTCAGGAGGCAATGACTATTAGACATTTTCTCTGTTTCAGCGCGAAAAGCCAATGGTAAAATGAAGGCCTGGGGTTTGAGCCAAGATAAGAGGAGCCGTGATGGTTTATGCACCGTGTGCATATTCATCGAATGTACGTTCAGGACGAAAATGCGGTACCGTGGGATACGTTGTCTCAGTGGGCTAACTTACGGGATGGAGAGGATGAGTTGTGGCTGGAATGGAAAGATCCTCCGACCGATGTGCTAAGACCTCTCGAACAAGAGAGCCTGTTTATGGATCTGCTCATAGAAAATGGCTCGCCCATGGGATTGCGCATTCATCCAAAGGATAAGGCAGCGCAACAACAACGTAAAGAGAAAGAGCAGGCCGAATTGCTGTTGATTTTACAAGATGCGCTAATTGCCGTCTCAGAAGTCAACAGCGAATTGGCATCACGATTGGCTGCCCGGGCTTATGTGAATTTAAAAACGAACCCTCAGGGACAACGTCGTTTTGACGGTTTATTGCATCGATTTACGGGGGTACTACATCGTCATTCTGTTACGCGATCAAACACGTTGAAAACGCCCCCGCTCCATGAGGGGGGATAAGCCTATGCCGTGCGAAGGCCTCGATTATCTGGTGGCAAGATATTGTGCCACTGCATCACAAGGGACCGCAATTATGGTGTGATTCGCCATATATTTCTGGGATCAGTAGTGCGCCAAGTATAGGGTGCTGCGCAAGGGTAGTCTTTCGCGTTCTTATCCGATGTTCCACCTTTGGTTCTAGAGAAGATGTCAACTATCTGTGGTACGGCGGAAGAAGGATGAAAAAAATGTACCGTAGTGCGGCATATCCTGGCGTAGGGTGGGATGCGATCACTCGGTTATTCGCGTACAACGTTCAAGGGAAGTATGTTGGCGTTAACGAGGAAGGCTACCCCGAGTCTAGCGTGCCATATGAGTATCACAGTCCAACAAAGGACGCCTCCCTCGGTTGGTTTGACTGGCATCTTGTGCAAGCCGATCCGACTTTTGTTGCCCTGAAGCAACCCTCGCGGTGTGCCTTTATCATTGGTCAGCCACTGGCGTTTTCACCGTACTATCTTGCCGACCCTGAATACGTGGGGTATGCTAGGTTGCATTTTCGGGCAGCCCAATTTTATTGTCATGCGACGACGTCCACGAACGCTGAAAGCGTGGCAAGTGTGCTGGATGGCTTAGTCCGATATTATCCAGCGCGCCGTAAAACCCCTTGCTTTAGCGATGGGGATATCAGGCGAAGGTTTGTCGTGCCCAACCTATACCTTGCGTGCCATACTGAGAATGCGTTCGTCCTTTGACAAATGGATACGTTGGCGGTTGTCTCTCGCAATCGTGGGAGACGTAAAATGTATCGCGTCGTCAAGACCAGACG
>JAMCTO010000224.1:6359-8908 GCA_023381095.1 Bacillota bacterium | reverse complement strand
CTGGCACCTAGATCCGGTGGCGGTAATGCATAATCATTCATGTCGACACACCGTGATGAGCGGTGCAGCCTGCTTAGTCACACTGCGACCAGGTTCGTGAAACCAACACGTCCCATAATTTTCCCACATTCGCACGGCTAATTAACCAGAGCCCCGTAACGATCTGCCCGTCGTGAATGAATGGTGGTCGTTCTAAAGGGGCATTATTTAAGTTGTCATTTTCGACGACAAGAGTCTTTGCAAGCCGGAAACTTATCATCGCCAAAATCCTCGCCGCGTGATCATACTCGCGACGCAGCGGCCCGGATAATTATCCGGGTTGCGCGTGATCCCGTGTAATCCCCAGGTCATTATTTCTCGTTTAGCCTAACCTGACAGCGTTGCTTGCGCGCCTCGCCTGCGGCCCGGCGGGAACAGCCAAAACCTTCGTCATGCCACAAAAACCCGGCCAGAATGGCACAAACTGGCGATCAGTCAGCCGATTTGCTGTGGATAGTCCCATGGGATGGTCACCCCAACCACGCCTAAGGGTTCCTGCCTATGGTTAAAGATTAGGCTCTATAAACGCCACACAGCCAAAACGGCCACCAGAACAGTGATCCCCCCAATGCCAAACGTCACGGTCGAAGTGCGCAACCGCTGGGCAAGCGTAAGAACCCCACTGATAGCCAAAAATGACACCAGCGTAGCCACAGCCACCATAAGCAGAGTAGCTTCAGTACCAAATTGCACCACCGCCTGCGCCCCTCCGTGACCAATCACCATCGGCACTACCCCCGCGCCTACCAGGGCGAGGACATCCAACATAAAGGAGAGCCGAATCGCTTCTTTCCCACTAAACCCCATCCATAACAAGGGTGTAATGGTCATGCCGCTGCGGGAGATGCCCGGAAGGGCTGCTAGACCTTGCATGCCCCCTGTGATAACCGCGGCCCACAAGGTCACTGGCTGAGTCGACTCGGCGTGGTCCGAAGCACGGGCCAACAGGAGTTCTTTGCGGCGTGCCACCACCCCCGTAATCAAGAGGAGCACTCCAATTCCCAACATCGCTGCAGAACCGCCGATTACCGTGAAGGTCTGCCGTACAAAGAGGTATAACGGGATCCCAATAATACCGGTAGCAAGCGTACCTCCCACCAGAAACCGCAGTAACCGTGCATAGGGTTGGTCTGAAAACGGATGCGCCAGCGCCTTTAATGTAAGCCACACCTCACGGCGAAAGTAATAGGCTGCGGCGAAAAACGATCCAAAATTCGCAATGAGGCCCAAATTATAGGCGTTTTGCAGTTTGACGCCTAACAAGGCAAAATACAGGGTAATCATGGTCTTACTGCTTATCGGCAACCATTCAACCACACCTTGCATAATCCCCGCGATCAATGCAGGTACCAAATACGGATGTGACACGCGGACCCATCCCCTCCTTAGTCGATTTTTGGCGAAAAGTTAAAATCCGCACTTCCTCGATCGGCCATTGCGTTCCCCACCGCCGACGAAAAAAGGATTATCAGCTACCACACAATGGACCAATCGCGGCGCCGTTGGCCTATTTTCAATCCCAGTCGTGATGATGTTTATGGTGGTCGTGATCATGATGGTGATGCTCATGATGATGGTCACGCCGATAATCATCCTCCCTGTGGTCGTCAAAAGCCCGAGCAATTTCCTCAAGGGCATCAATCCATCCAGGGGTATTGACGTGAGAAGGATGTGGTCGGATAACCTCAAAATGAGGCTCAGAAGCCTGGTGTCCCTCGAGTTTTGTGTCAATGTCCATTCCGTGGTAGATGCCGGGTGCGCACGCTTCTTGAATCGCTCCTATCGCATAACCGAGGGCAGTCCATAGATAATCGTCGACGGCTTGTTTGGAGGATTTCGAGCCATCACGGTCATCCAGGCTGCTCGCTAAGTGACGTGCAGAGTCGTAATTCGTGGTTGCCTCCGCAAAATAAAGCCGAGCTGCTTTAACTTCATCTGCATTGGCTAAAAAGACTTCCACCCAATCCATGACCGCCTTGACCGCTTCCGCATAAGTTGAGAACACCGCGGCACGTTCTTGACTTGCCCCAACTATACGTCCTTGAAGAATCCACGGCAATGCAATATCCCGCCTTCCGCCGGGATCGATGGCCTCCTGTTTGGCTGCGGTTACAAACGCGGGGATAGGCCGGTATAGCGACACCGCCTGGGTCGTAATCCATTGGGGTACCGCATTTGTAGGATGACTTCCTATATAAGGAGTCACTAAGCCATCGGCAAACAATTCCAAACAACGTGCGGTTTGGATATAAGCTCGGGCGGAGGCAACAGTGGTCGTGTTTAACTGCTCCAATACCTCTAATACCTGTCCGCCTACGAGCCGGTAGGCCGCCATCTCCGTATTCAACGAAGACCGTTGATCAATTAAGTGACCAAAGGCTGCAAAGAATTTCATATACTCTCCTGCCTTTCTAAACATGGGTAAACATGTTTAAATTCCTGAGCTTTCGCTCAGCACATCGTCCCTTTCGGGATATGGCCCTAGCCGGGCAAGGAACCGGGCCAGAATG
>JAMCTO010000224.1:0-6349 GCA_023381095.1 Bacillota bacterium | reverse complement strand
ACCGTTGATCAATTAAGTGACCAAAGGCTGCAAAGAATTTCATATACCCTCCTCCTTCGTCTTTCATCCGAAAAGGATCGTTAGTGATTTCGGCCAATCCGGTGGGCAACATCTTTCTCAGTATACAAGGTAGAGGGGGTATTTTGACAAGATGCTTCCGAATCGGAGGGCGTACCTCACGATTGTGACCAGAGTTATGCGACCATTTGTTCGACGAAAGAATACGGTCCAGTTCTGCGTTCGGATCGATGGAGCGCACCCAAGGTCGCCATGGCCTGAGATCCTTGATGCGTACTCGCAACCTCCTGCAGTCAGACGTTGTGTTAACACGGTTTTAAAGGCGCCTTCGACGATCCCGGATCCAATAGGTAAGCCCATTGCGGTATAATCCTGGGCACTAATACCAAAAATTTCCTCACCAAAGTGAGATACACCCCACTTAACCAGGCATCTTGCATTTTGACTCTTTATATGATATGTTTTCATCTGTTAACGCTAGAAATGCTGCTGGTAACGCGTCGCGGGGCAAGTAAATGCTAAACATGGTGGATGTAGCTCAGCTGGTTAGAGCACCAGGTTGTGGCCCTGGGGGTCGGGGGTTCAAGTCCCCTCATTCACCCCAAAAGTTTTCCCGGGAAACCGGGTTTTTTATCGCGCCCGTAGCTCAGGGGATAGAGTGACGGACTTCGAATCCGCAGGTCGTAGGTTCAAATCCTACCGGGCGCACCATTTGCGAGGGTGATGGAATGGCAGACATGCGAGACTTAGGATCTCGTGCCGCAAGGCGTAAGGGTTCAAGTCCCTTCCCTCGCACCATCCATTGCGGAAGTAGCTCAGTGGTAGAGCATCGCCTTGCCAAGGCGAGGGTCGCGGGTTCAAATCCCGTCTTCCGCTCCATTACCGAGGCGATGTATGCGCCTCTGGTTTTGTTGCATAAGGAATATCGCATGCTATAATAGGTTGAATTGCAACGGGTTATGGGGAGGATTGTCAAGGTATGCAAGTGGCATTAGAGCGACTACCGAATTCTGTCGCTAAAGTTTCGGTGACCATTGATCCGGCCGAAATGTCGGTGGCGATGGATAAGGCGTTTCGGTCCGTGGTGTCTAAATACAACATTCCGGGATTTCGTCGCGGTAAAGTTCCCCGTCCTATTTTCGAGCGGTATGTGGGACGAGGAGTGTTGTTGCAGGAAGCTGCCGAGAAGGTGGTGGAGACTCGTTATACGGAAGCTGTGCAGCAAGCCGCAATTGAGCCGGTCGCGCAACCGAGCATTAAGGTTGTCACATTAGAAGACGGGGCCCCCTTTCAATTTGATATTGAAGTGGAGACCAAGCCGGTTATCGAACTGGGAGACTACCACGACTTGTTGACGATACCCTTAACCGTTCGTGAAGTAACAGATGAAGATATAGAACAGGAATTGCAATCCGTAGCTCGGAGTCAAGCGCAACTGGTCCCGGCCGACGACGAACCGGTATCAATGGGAAACCATATTATTGTGAAATTGAAGGGGTTCGTTGAAGAGGATGAATTCGAAGAACCCTTTGTCGATGATGATGCCTATGGTATTGAAGTGGGCAGTGGAACCGTAGTCGAAGGGTTGGAAACGCAGCTCATCGGATTCAAAGTGGGGGAACCGCAAACGGTCCGCCTGACTTATCCCACATCGCATCCCGATGTGACACTGGCGGGCAAGGATGTGCGATTCGAAATCGAAGTGACGGAAAACAAACGCCAGGAAGTTCCCGCGGTGGATGAGGAATTGGCCAAAGCGGTAGGTTTAGAGTCTTTGCAGGAATTGCAAGAACGCGTGGCGAATACCGTTAAGAGCCGTATTGAGGCTCAGGCAAAAAGTGATCGCTTGGCGGAGATCTTGGGTAAACTGAAGGAGCGCGTAGTAATTGATGTACCATCGGCTTTGGTAGCTGATGTGGTGCATCAGCTGCTCCATGAAATGCAAAACAGCCTGGCTCGGATGGGAGCAACGTTGGAGGAGTATCTCGAAAGTCGCCAAATTCCGTTGGAAGCGTTGCAGCTGGAATTGCGACCTCAAGCAGAAGAGCGGGTAAAGGAACAATTGCTGTTGGAAGCTGTGGCTAGAGACCAGAAACTCACGGTAAGCGAAGATGAGGTGCTGGATTCTATTCGGCCTATAGCGGAAATGTATAAGCAACCATTAACTGCGCTGGTTCGACTATTTAAACAGCGTGGAGAATTTGAGTCACTGCGCGAGAATATGTTATTGTCCAAAGCCAGCGAGTTCCTGGCCACAGCGAAGTCTGAAGAAGCTGAACCGGCATGAGCTGGACAGGGAGGAGACACATGAGTTATTTAGTGCCGATGGTTGTCGAGCAGACCAACCGAGGGGAACGTTCCTATGATATCTACTCTCGACTTCTTAAGGAACGCATTATCTTTTTAGGCAGCGCTATTGATGACGATGTGGCAAATCTTGTGGTTGCCCAATTGTTGTTTTTGGAAAGTGACGATCCCGAGAGGGATATTCACGTGTATATCAACTCCCCAGGCGGTTCGGTGAGCGCAGGACTCGGAATTTACGACACTATGCAATACATCAAACCTGCGGTCTCAACCATCTGTGTAGGCATGGCCGCAAGCATGGGGGCACTGCTACTGTCGGGCGGTGCAGCAGGGAAGCGTTTTGCCTTGCCCAATGCTCGCGTGATGATTCACGAGCCATGGATCAATAACCTGGGCGGGAAAACCACCGACGTTGAGATTCAAATGAAGGAGTTGTTAAGGAGCCGTGAGGCACTGGCCCAGATTTTGGCCAATCATACCAACCACTCTTTGGAGCAAATTTTGGAAGAAACCCAGCGCGATTACTGGATGACTGCCGAGGAAGCTCGCGCATATCATTTGATTGACGAGGTCGTGGCACCACGAGCTAGTGAGGTAGGCGAAAAGGACAATCCGGCTAAGGATAATCCTTCTTGAGATATAGATGGAAAATCTTGATGTGCCGTTTGGTCGCCGGATAAGGGGGGGCTTACATGTTCAAGTTCACTGATGAAAAAGGGCAACTAAAATGCTCGTTCTGTGGCAAATACCAGGACCAAGTCAAACGCCTAATCGCAGGTCCGGGCGGCGTCTATATTTGTGATGAGTGCGTTGAGCTCTGCTCTGAGATCATTGAGGAAGAGTTGAGTGACGATGTAGAATTTGAACTCAAGGACATCCCTAAGCCCCAAGAAATCCGGGCCATACTGGATCAGTACGTAATCGGACAAGATCGGGCTAAAAAGACCTTGTCGGTTGCAGTGTATAACCACTACAAACGCATCAACCTGGGAAACAAGGTCGATGATGTGGAACTGCAAAAGTCAAATATTTTAATGCTGGGGCCAACCGGATCCGGAAAAACGCTGCTAGCACAGACCTTGGCTAAAATTCTCAATGTGCCCTTTGCGATTGCGGACGCAACCTCGTTAACCGAGGCGGGATACGTGGGTGAGGATGTGGAAAATATCCTGCTCAAACTGATCCAAGCAGCGGACTACGATGTGGAGAAGGCCGAGAAGGGCATTGTATACATCGACGAAGTGGATAAAATCGCACGGAAGTCGGAAAATCCCTCGATTACCCGAGATGTTTCCGGCGAAGGTGTACAGCAAGCACTGCTAAAGATTCTTGAGGGCACGGTGGCTTCTGTTCCACCTCAAGGGGGGCGCAAGCATCCGCACCAAGAGTTTATCCAAATTGACACGACAAACATTCTCTTCATTGTCGGCGGTGCATTTGACGGCATCGAAAAATTGATTAAGCGGCGGATTGGCCGTAAAGGGCTTGGATTCAATGCCGAAATCCAGTCTCCTCACGATGGTAACATTGGAGATATTTTGGTGAAAATCATGCCCGAGGATCTGCTCAAATTTGGTTTGATACCGGAATTTGTCGGCCGACTGCCGGTGACTGTGACGTTAGATGCACTGGATGAAGCCGCCTTGGTGCAAATTCTGACTGAACCCCGCAACGCGCTCGTCAAGCAGTATCAAAAGATGCTGTCTTTAGACAGTGTGGAGTTGGAGTTCAAAGAAGATGCGATTCGAGCGGTCGCTCGCGAAGCAATGCGGCGCAATACGGGTGCCCGTGCCTTGCGGGCCATCATCGAAGATATTATGCTCGATGTCATGTACGATATGCCGAGTCGTAATGATATCGCTAAATGTGTGGTGACACGTGAAGTGGTGGAGAATCACGACGCACCGTTGTTGGTTACCACCCAGGATCGTGCTAAAAATCGCAATAAGAAACAAAAAGAAGAAACAGCTTAAGTTTCCTAGTCTGGAGTCTTCAGCCCCCACCATATTTCAGGGTGGGGGCTTTTTCATTGATGCAATGCCATTTTAGCCTAAACTCCATGGTTCCTGGGCATACTGAAGGATATCATTACAGGTTTGGTCCATGATTTGGCTTAAGTGAGGTGTGCAAATTTGGGGAGACTACGAATGCGAGCCTCAAATAATTCCGATACAATTCAAAATCACGGTTCGCGGAAAGGAGGGTCGCGATGAACTTCGCTAACATCGCCACCTTCATACAATTCTTCTTTGCGATAGTGATTGGTCTGTACTTTTGGAACCTTCTCAAATCCCAACAAGGGAATAAGGTGGCTGTCGAACGTGAATCGAAGAAAGAAATTGAAAAGCTTCGGCGATTGCGCGCGATCCATCTTAGCGAGCCGTTGTCGGAAAGAACGCGGCCTACGCGGTTTGAGGAAATCGTCGGGCAGGAGGACGGCATTCGCGCGCTTAAAGCCGCCTTATGTGGTCCTAATCCTCAACACGTCATCGTCTATGGACCGCCGGGGGTCGGTAAAACCGCGGCCGCACGTTTAGTTCTAGAAGAGGCCAAGAAAAACAGTTGGACGCCTTTTTTGCCTGAAGCGAAATTTATGGAACTAGATGCTACCACCGCGCGATTTGATGAACGCGGCATTGCCGATCCGTTAATTGGTTCGGTACATGACCCTATTTATCAGGGGGCCGGGCCCCTGGGAATGGCCGGTATTCCTCAGCCTAAGCCAGGTGCGGTAACCAAGGCCCATGGAGGAATCCTGTTCATTGATGAGATAGGGGAACTTCACCCGATACAATTAAACAAACTGCTAAAAGTTCTGGAAGACCGGAAGGTTTTTTTGGAGTCTGCCTATTATAATGCTGAAGATGCTAACATTCCTGTACACATTCAGGACATTTTTGAAAATGGACTACCTGCCGACTTCCGGCTAGTGGGCGCTACTACGCGGCAACCCCACGAAATACCGCCAGCGATTCGCTCGCGTTGCGTAGAAATATACTTTCGGGGGCTGGTTCCCGATGAAGTCTATGCGGTAGCTGCTAACGCCGTGAAGCGCGTAGGAGTGGAAGTAGAGCGTGAAGCACTAGAGGTGATCAAGAAATATGCGACCAACGGTCGCGAAGCGGTCAATATGGTAGAAATAGCCGCGGGTGTGGGCCTGACGGAAAACCGGAAAGTGATTACACAAGCGGATGTGGAATGGGTTGTCCAGTCTGGGCATTACAACCCACGCCCAGAAAAACAAGTGGCCACCGAACCATTGGTTGGCATGGTCAATGGCCTGGCCGTGTACGGGCCTAATATGGGAACGATGCTTGAGGTGGAAGCCGTCGCTCACCCTGTCATGGATGGGCAGGGAAAGCTCTGGGTTACCGGCGTTGTCGATGAGGAGGAAATGGGCGGACAAGGTCGTACCGTGCGACGCAAATCGATGGCTCGTAGTTCCGTCGAAAATGTGCTTACTGTGCTACGCAACATCGTGGGACTGGAAACAGCAGATTATGACCTGCATGTAAACTTTCCGGGAGGAGTTCCTCTTGATGGGCCGTCAGCTGGCGTAGCCATTGCCACGGCGGTATATTCAGCAATCACCAAAAAGCCTTGTGACAACCGAATTGCGATGACCGGAGAATTATCGATTCGAGGTTTGGTAAAGCCAGTAGGCGGCGTTGTGGCTAAAGTGGAGGCAGCTCGACAGGCAGGGTGCAAACGAATCGTGATTCCTCGCGACAATTGGCAGGAAGTATTTCGCCATATGGGTGTGGAGGTTATCGCGGTCGACACCTTACCAGAAGTTATTGACTTGGCTATGGTGATTGCCGAGCCGATTGCAGCGTCATCGCCTGTGCCTCAGACCGACTTGCTCACAGCGAGCCCTTCCACGGCACAATAACGACTATCAGAATGTGTGGCCAGGCGGTCTCTCAATGAGACCGCCTGGGTTGTCAGTGGAACCGTTTTTCGATAGATGTTAGAATGAGAAACTAACTGAGTTGGTGTTGGGGGGGACGTTATGGACCGCAAT
>JAMCTO010000223.1 GCA_023381095.1 Bacillota bacterium | reverse complement strand
GGTTCGGATGCCGAACGACACATTATCCGGGGCATGCTGACTGGGCATTGTGGCACGTCCTCCCTTCTCTTGTACCCAAGCCTTACAACGTGCGTCGGCATGTATAGCCAAACCGTATTTTCATCCACCAGTTGGGTCACTGCCCGAAGATTCTGCCTTTGCAGGTGTGACGAGAACGCATCTATTGTGACGAACTCTCAATGGATACGTGACAAGATCTTGCAAGAACAGAATGACCATCATCCATTTCCATTGCACGCGCTGTGGCATCAGCAAGTCGGGCACTCAGCAGAGTGGGTCTGTCAGTGTTCATATCACACAAACCGAACGTACCACTGTGGAGCGTCTTCTGAACATTGTTAGACTCCAGCTGAGGAATCGTGCCCATGCAGCACTATTGCGATAACGCTCCGATCTGGCCCTTCTCTGTCGAATTCTTTTCCCGGGAGGGTATCAATGGATGGTGAATCGCTAAGGCATTAGGGAATTCGCTAAGACATGCACAGCATCATAGGAATATAGAATTAGTGGTATGAAGGGAGTCCGGCATTATGATCTATGTTCAGCGGCTGTTAAAAGTGCTTGTTCCCGTGGGAATATTATATGGCATTGCGTGGCTTGCGGCTGTTGTAGAGCCACGTCATCCATGGTTGAGCGTGGGGATCCTTCTCATAGGAGGCGGGACACTTTGGACGGTGCTATGGGTACGATGGTGGCATTCGGAGGGCGGAAGACGATTTCGGGTCCTTCGCGACAAGTGGAATCGGTTATAGAGCCTTGGGCCGCGGAAGAACCCCAGTCTCAAACCGCGTGTCGCGACGATGGTCCTGAGCTGTCAAGGATGGCCGTGATGCGAGCGTGGGTGCGGTCGGTGTGGGCAGGTCTGAGGGTATCGACCCTGCCTCCCACGCTGCCGGTGGGAGTTCAGGGCAGCGCTAGCTCTGCAACGACCAGTTTGGGGAGCGGTCTTACTCGCAAGGCTACGCGAACATTGTGCTATCAATCTCTCTTGGTACCATAAAATATAACAGGAGAGGCATATATGTACGCAAATGGTACATGGTCAGCTGGTGTTCAAGAGTAGGAGAGATATTATGTGGAAAAAGTATCGACTAGCGTGGATTTTAGGTCTTACCGCCTTTCTTATCATGCCTTTTTTGGAAGTTACGCCTTCTAGTCCAACAACTAATTCTCTTGCTTCTGGGCTTGTGGAGGCGTTATTGGTTGGAGCAATTTGGGCAGCTATCGGTGCTGTAATTCAAATTGTCTTACGCCGTCTTTTCCATTAGTGGCGGAGACACACGTTTTATTTTGGTCCGGCATTAGTATCGGTGCTGCGTATTTCAGCGTGATGTCATTGAGACGTTACTCGGGGTCGTTATGGGATTAGTTTGCATCGCCGCCGTTATACGTGTCGGTGTCAACGTAGGATAATGGTGATTCATTTACAAACATGGGAAACTGGAAACACATACCAGAACATTAACGTTGGCTTTACACATGCTGATCCCAGAAATCCCATGGAAAGCCGATGCAGATATTGATAGCAGCGTCTCCGTTGTGAGATCCCAACAATCCCCCTGCCTGATTTTCCTCAAGAAAGCTTCGGTATGGGGTTTCCTTCAATATTCATGCCCATCAAGGGAATGCCGTCCGCCAACGCCCCAATTTATTCTCCGCTACTCTAGCCCAAAAACGTTGGCTAGGCCGTCTACTGGCTTCAGAACCCGTCCTGTTATCTGAATTCGCCTTTCACAACGGATTGGGCCCTGTCGATGGAACGCCTCGCTATGCCATGGGCAATCCAGTCATTTCCGGTAGGCAACCCCTGTTCTGCGACGTATACTGCTTGAAAACGCATCAGGGAAGGACATCCACATGGCCACCATGCAACGCAATACCGCCCGCTTGCGGGCCATGATGGCCGAACGCGGCTGGACCGAACACGAACTAGCCCGGGCCATGGACATCGGGTATCCTTACCTCAATCGGCTTCTCAAGGGGCAGCGCGGTCTGGGAGTCCATGCGCTGGCCTGTCTCCGATTAGCGGGCATTGCGTGGGAGGATGTGGTGGAGCTGGTTCCGACGTCGCCTACACCGGACGCACCGAAATAATCTCTTCTTCCCTGAAATGGGTGGACAGGAATTTCCACCTACTCTGACGAACTGAATAGAGGAGGAGAGACGCTACATGAAGAATGTCGAATGGACGCTCGACGGAGATCTCTTGACCATCTGGATTGACCTGACGCAAGAGTTTGGCCCGTCTAGTTCGGGCAAGACCACCATCATTGCGAGTACGGAAGGCAATGTGGCGGTCGGGCCGGATCGTGAGGAAAAGATTGGGCTGAATGTGTATCGGCCGAGAAACCGAGCCTAGGAAGACTTTAACCATTATCCCGCCCGTACTTTGCGAATAGGGAAAGGAAGAGGTTTTGTGTTCTGTTATTCTTACATATTTATAGGGCATACCCTCCCTATGGCCGCTGATGTAACGACTACCGAACAAAACTTTGATATAGAAACGGATTCTTCAGACGGACGTATTCGGGGAACGCTGGACATCACCCATTCCGCGATTACGATCACTATTCCCCGGACAGAGCCCCAAGCCCCTTCACGATCTCCTGACCGTCAAAGACCGCCTACAACGGTGGGCGCTCATTACGATAGCCTCCTACGGCTTTGTTCAGGGATTAGGCCTCGATGTGGAAATCACTAAGGAAACTGGCGTCTCCCGCCCGCGGCATATCTTTGTAAACACCAATGCCGAAGTGCAACGCGCGACGAAACCTGAGGAGGACCTAGCACAGTATTGGACTTTGACGGCGCAACCCGATAGTCGACCATTGCGGTTAGCCCTCACCCATTATATGCGAGCCCTGCGCGAGCCCGAAGAAGCGATGATGTTCTGTTATCGCGCTCTTGAAGCCATATGCCATGACCCAAATTTTTATATATCCGACAAAGAGATGAAACAGAATTGGAAAGCGCTTCGTAAGCCATTGAATGTTGATAAGGCATATTTAGACCCTTTAACGGAACGCGCTACCGATCACCGCCACGGAGGGCAAATGATCCCGTCTCGCGAAGAATATACCGCAGCGCTAAAAACCACACACCATGTCATTGAGCGCTATGCCGCGTACTTGAACAATGGAAATCTACCACCCGACAAGTTTCCTCAGCTCGCTGTATCAGAATTTCCCGCAAATATGTCGTGAATTCGCCTAGAATGACTGCTCCTCATTAGAGAAATTGGCGGCCATGTATTCTTGAACAAGACGTTTTATTTCTTTGCCGTGCCGTAGAAAACGCCGGGTATTATACGGCTTATTGATTTCTCGCAGATAGTCTAAATGCTTTCTGGCTATCCGTCGTGCTTCTAGCGCAAGCGCTTCCCAATTAAGAGGATCAGGAACGCGCCCAATCGTGGAATCCCAGTCGACGTATAAGGCTTGCCGCTTCGCATTCTCCCAAAACGTGCCGTCCACCACGTCCCACTGCTTCTGCAAATCATTGACAAGGTTTGGAATAGAGGATTTTATTTTGTGCATAACCGCGTAATGGCCTTGGTTTTTTTCAGGTTTCTTCTTAATCAGCACAACCTGGTTCATTTCCTTCAGCAGAATCAAAGCCAGTTTTTGCCGTTGGTCATGGCGACGTCCTGATGCCTTTTCTACGCTTTCGTAGCCCTTGCCATCTAGAAACCCTATCCAATACGACCACAAAATCAACCCCTTAATAATTGATTCGTTAGCATATGTCGCCAACGCAAACCCCGTCTGATAATGTTTCGCCTTGATCAAGAGATTCGCGCTACGCAACAATTCACCGGCATGTCGAATGTGCTCCGGAATAACCATGGAGGCTTTCTCTTTAGGAACCAAATCGCCCGTGTGCGCCATAGGATGCCGCCCTTCCCTAATCAGTCATAATTCTCCACGTTCTTCCAATAGGTCATAAATGG
>JAMCTO010000222.1 GCA_023381095.1 Bacillota bacterium | reverse complement strand
GAGTTCCTTAGATCTCTTCCTGCAATCCTTGCCCTACAGCCCGGGAACTCAGACGATCGTGCATGTCCACGATACCGGATTATGGCAACAAGGGAAAAAATTGGCCAATGCCCTGTATTCACCCCTCCTTATTACTTGGCACACGTTGTATGCTTCATGGGCCCACCATTTATCAGTGATGCCAGAGTCGCAAACCACGGCCTTTGAACGTATGGTACTAGAAGCGGGAGGGTATCACATATGGGTCAGCCAATTTCTCTTAGCGGAAGCTCGTGCCCTTTATCAATATCACTCCCAATCCACTCACGACTGGGTTATCGGCAGCGGTGTCTCGTTTCCCCAAATCGACGTTTCGGGAGGTGTCAAAGGATTCCCTGATTTGCTATATTTTGGCCGACTTGAGCCAGAGAAGGGAATCGATTGGATTTTCACCGCACTTTCTGGTTTAATTAGTCGAAATCCACACTTCCAAGCGGTCCTCTGTGGTACCGGGTCGATGCAGGAGCAGATAAGGAGTCTGATTCAAATGGAAGGTTGGCCAAACAACGTGTACGCGCCAGGACTCGTCGGAGATAGTGAGCTAGCACGGTATCTCTCCACCGCTTCATTGGCGGTGTTGCCCTCCCGGTTCGAACCGTTTGGATTGACGGCCTTGGAGTCAATGGCCTCGGGCATGGCCACCATTATCGGTCCGGCGGCAGGATATCGGGAATTTGCCCAACCTGGTCTGAATTGCTTTCAGGCAATGGACGCAATCGAATTGGCAGACATGGCGCAATATCTATTGTCTCATGCCGATCGCCGGCGGGAATTGGGTCATGCTGCGGCTCAACTGTCTTCGAAGTGGACCTGGCAGCAGATCGGACAAAAAATTGAAGACGTTTATTATCGGATTCTGGCCACCGAAAACTCTGTTGCAACAAGTGAGGACAAACTATGAGCCGACCCATTATTATCGGAAACGGACATCTAACTATCGGATTTGACGATATGCTGCAAATGCGCGATCTCTATTTCCCCCATGTCGGGCAATGGAACCACGCGAACGGCTATCCTAGCCGGTTTGGGGTGCAAGTTGACGAGCACTTCAGTTGGATACACGACGGCAACACGTGGGCCCAATGGCAAGATTATGTGCCTGACACTTTAGTCTCCATCACCACGCTGGACAACGCCCCATTAGGCGTATCACTGATTGTCAAAGACGGCGTCACCATGTCGGACAATATTTGGATTAGGCAAGTAGAAGTTTCAAACCATCAACAGTTGCCTAAAGAAATCCGATTGTTCTTTCACACCGATCTCTCGTTGGGTGAGACGGAAGTAGGCGATACCGTCCTGTATAACCCAGAATTGCAGGCACTATACCATTACAAGAAAAATTGGCATGTGGTGATTGGTGGCCAAGGGGCCCATTCCACGTTGCACCAGTGGTCCTGCGGCGTTAAACGGTTTAACGGTCATGAAGGCACCTGGCGTGATGCGGAAGATGGCCGCTTAGAAAAAAACCCCATCGTCCAGGGATCAGTGGATTCCGTATTAAGCGTACGTATAACGGTTCCCCCAATGGGACGGGAACGCGTTCATTTTTGGCTGATTGCAGGAGACACTCGCGACGATGTAGAGGCCCTTCATCACAAGGTTTTGAGTATAACCCCCGGCCGCCTTTTGGAACGCACCGAGTCCTATTGGAGACATTGGCTTAGACGTGGGCGGTTGCCGGATGCGGTGCCCGAACCCATTCGTCAAGCCTATTCCAAGTCCCTGGTCCTTTGCCGCTCGTTTGCCGACCATGCCGGTGGCATCATTGCGGCGTTGGATTCGGACATCATGCAATACAACCGCGACCATTATGCCTATGTTTGGCCGCGCGATGCAGCATTGGTCGCGTTGGCCATGTTGAATGCAGGATATCCTGAAGTCAGTCGTCAATTCTTTGTATTTGCGTCACGGACCTTAAGCCGCCGCGGATATTTTTACCACAAATATAATCCTGACGGGTCGGCTGGTTCCAGTTGGCATCCATGGATTCAGGGTGAAGAGCCGACACTTCCCATCCAGACTGATGAAACCGCGTTGGTACTCTTTTTACTGGGAAAGTACTTGGATCAGACGGGCGATGTGGACACCATACGGGAGCACTGGGAAAGACTGGTGCAGCCGGCCGCTCTGTTCTTAGCACACTACATTTATCCAGATTTAAGTTTGCCCAAGCCCAGCTGGGATTTGTGGGAGGAACGCTACGGTATTTTTACCTGGTCTACCGCCGCAACTATTGGCGCCCTTAAAGCAGCCGCTGTCATGGCGGAAGCGTTGGGCGAACCTGTTGGCCAGTTCTTTCATGACACGGCGGTATCCCTCACCCAAGGACTGGACCGTTACCTATATTCACCCGCATTGAACCACTTCCTTCGCGGAGTCTCGGTCGATGAATCGGGCCTGTTTGACATGGATGCCACGCCTGACACCTCCATTGCCGGCATCCGCTTGTTTAACGTGGTAGGAGTCCAAGATCCGAGGTCAATAGCCACGCGGCGATGGCTCAGTCAGCATCTCTGGGTACCCACCGATATTGGCGGCATTGCGCGGTACCAAGGCGATCAATATTTGTCATCGGGTCAAGACAGTGTGGTGCCGGGCAACCCTTGGATCATTACCACATTATGGTTGGCAGACTGGGCATTTCAAGAAGGCAACCTTGACATCGGACATCAATATTTGGAGTGGGCGCTTCAACAGCAAGATACCACTGGTGCACTGCCGGAACAGGTGAACCCTCTGACGGGCACCCCGTTGTCGGTGGCTCCGTTAACCTGGTCTCATGCCACTATGCTCTGGGTCATCCGCCAGCACAGCGATAAGTTCCCCTTGCCAATACGGGCCACCAATGCTGGATAAGCGGACAATATTCCGTTTATCCAGCGTAACTACTACTGTCAAATACCCCGTCCGTCATGCCAAACAATTGGACTTGACTCCCGCCGCAATTATTAGGGGGGCCGGGTTGACTCGGTTCGATGGCCTTCAAAATTTTGAGCATAGCAACGTCTCGGGATTTCCCGGTACCAGAAGTTGGGTAGGTTTGACTAAAACCCCGTGATGTCAATCATAAGTCAATGTGGCGTTCATGCCTTCTCTGCCCCGCTTTATTTGAAGCGACCGATTGACCGAAGCAGAAATTAAGGCGACTTGCGCCGCTTGACACGCCTCGCGAAACACCGTGGCGGTGTAGGTCACCCCATGGTCGGCTAAGAGCTGGACGCCCTCCC
>JAMCTO010000221.1 GCA_023381095.1 Bacillota bacterium | reverse complement strand
ATCGCGTCTTCAATTCCTGACTTAACGGCTCAATAATCACCGTACGGGTAGTAGACGGATCCGAACCGCTTTGAATACCTAGTGCCACAGGATGTTCCGCTTTATCCACCATCCACACCTGTGGGGGAAGATCGCGGCTTACCGGATGTCCGTCGACGGACTGAATGATGTCTCCTGCACTCACATGGACACCAGGGGCCCGAAGCGGCGAGTCGCTTTGTTTCTCGTAAGAGACTCCGGATACCACATGGGTGATCCGATATCCGTGGTGTTTCTCATCCCAAGTGAGGTCGGCACCTAATAGACCAATGCGGTGGTGTGGCTCAGGGCGATAGTCGCCACCCATCTCGTAAGCATGGGAGGTGCCTAATTCTCCTTGCATTTCCCAAATCAGATCCGACAGTTCGCCTCGAGTAGCAACCCTTGGCAGGAGAGCCAAGTAACGTTGATAAATATTTTCCCAATCAATGCCCGACATATTAGCGGTCCAAAAGTTATCACGCATGAGACGCCAGGCTTCTCTAAGCATTTGAGCCCACTCAGCCGGTCGGTCAATCCGCAGTGTAATCCGATCTAAGTTGACCAAGCCGCTATCTTTTCCGGGTGCTGTGTCTTTGGTATCGATTTTTTGATCAACTTTAATCACTCTAATTCGGTTACCTTGACGGATAGTCAAGATTTGGTGATTAGAGTTGATGCTGAATTCCGAGATTTTTTCCCCCACGGTATCGGATTTTAGTGTGTCCAGATGAAATTTGTGCAGAGTTGCCTTGCCCTCGGGTTCAGATCCGAAGATTTCATGGGACAATCGGCCTTCGGGAGCCACAGTAGTCCAAAATATGCCATCGGTTGAGGCTGCCAACTGCTTATACTGCGCTTCTTCTACCGGGAATGCCAAGACTCGTTGCGAAATGCCTTCGAGGTCAATAACGGTAGGTGGGGCAGTAGTCGTGTCAGTTTTGCTGGAGTTCTCGTTTTTGGACGGATCTTCATAAAGTGGTTTTGGTTCCGGGAGGAATGGGGAAGTTAAATTATTTTGCAAAAGGATAACGTAAGGCTTCCCTCCCTTTACAAACCCGTAATCGAATCGCAAGGTATCCATGACCGGATCAAACACACGGTATGATAAAAAGTAGAGATAACGTCCCTTGGGATCGAATACCGGTTGCCCATCGATAAATTCCGGAGCGGTAGCTTCATACTTTTGATTGTTGGACAAATTGTACAGCTTTATGCAACTGGTATGGTCCGTCACGGGATAAGCATAGGCCAGCCAACGGCTGTCCGGAGACCAGTCCATTTCACTAATGCGTGCTTGCGGGGAAACATCCACTTTCTTTAAGGTAAAGGCTTTGAGGTCAGCAATCCAGAGTTCAAGGCGCTGATTGGTGAGTGCGGCAAACTGACCGTCATATGACACTTTTAGTGCCACCACATGGCCGAGGTCTGTTCCCAGAAAACGCACTGGTGGTTTATCGTCGGCATAGTGAATTTCTAATCCTTCGTCACCGCCGTCGTCAGACACGATTACCAAGCCGCTTCCGTCCGGAAGCCATGAGGTTAGTCGATAGCGAACGCCGTCGGGGATCCCGATTTGACGGACAGGTCCTTGCCACGGTCCCATCGCGAAAACTTTTCCACGAGTAACAACCGCTAACTGTGTGCCCGTATCATTGATGCTCACTTCGCTGAGAAATTTAGTCGGTTCCGCATAGAGCGGTTCGCGCTGAGTATGTTGGCTATGGTAATTGATAGCAATGCGCGTACTTTCGCCGAGTTGGGGATCGAACACGAATAAATCGGCTCCAGCATGGTATACGACAAGGCGGCCATCCGTTTTGGCATTGCGCACATAATATGTGTCGTGATCGGTGTGGCGTCGTAAATCTGTGCCGGATGGCGTTATCGAATACAAATTGCCATAACCTTCGTGGTCGCTAATAAAGTATATTCGTGCACCAATCCACATTGGCGAAGCAAAATTTCCATTAACGCCGTCATAGCGAATGAATTGTTCCGTTCCTGAAGCATCAATCCACAGTTGGCCTGCTGTCCCCCCGCGGTATCGTTTCCACAGCGCCGGATCTTGAGTGTAGCGTCCGAGCACGACGCCACCCTGAGAGCCGAATGAGATACTATGGGCCGGACCATAAGGCAGCGGACGGAAGTCCGCAATATTTTGGGGATCAATTGCATAGAGTTGGAACCAAGAACGAAACGGTCCGCCATAGTTGGTACTAGCAATGATTTCACCTGAAGGTGAAAAACCTGCAACCACAGAATTGGCTCCCCAATAGGTGAGGCGTTTTGCGGGGCCTCCTTCACTTGCCATCATGTAAATTTCGGAATCGCCTTCTTCACGTCCCGTATATGCTATGTATGTCCCATCGGGAGAGATCCAGGGCCGAATCGCCGATCCCCATCCCGAAGTGATGCGCCGCGCAGTACCGCCGCGCCTATCTACTTGCCAAATGTCATCTTCGGACACAAATATCACGATATCGCCCGCAATGGAAGGGGAGCGGTAATATCCATCAATATCCATTCAGTAGCCTCCTAAATGTCTTTAAATTTCGGCTAGCCAAGCTTTAATATCGTGCAAAATCAGTGAGACAATACGGACTTGCGTCTTAAGAGCCATAGATGGGACGCCAGCTTTTTTTACCACTTGCTCCGGAAGGTAGGGCAGGTGGAGAAACCCTGCAGGAATCGTTGATGCATGGTGACGGAACAAGTACAGTGCCTGATTGCACATGAATAGACCTGCACTCGTGGAAAGTGTCAGGGGAAGCCCGTGGGACTCGACGCTTTCCTGCAGTTGCAACATCGGAAGTGTGGTCAAGTAGGCATCAGGGCCGTCAGGATCGATAAAGACAGCGCGATGTTGCTCACCGCGATTGTCCGGCATAGTGCTGTGCAACAAATTGACTCCCACCCATTCTAGCGAGGGGGCTGTCCGTCCGCCTGCTTGACCCATACCTAAAATGGCTTCGGGAGCATGCTGAGTAATCAGTTGAGGAATTAATTGTTCGACATCTACTTTACTGGTGGGCAACTGGGCAACGACAATATCGTCAAGGACTTCGGACGGAAGATGTTGCGCGACTATTTGTGAACTGTTAATCGTATCGTCGCCAAATGCGTCAAAATGAGTCACCAGGATCATGCTAGACTCCTTAGCGCTTGACATGTCAGGGGAAAATAGCACCAGCAGTTTATCATCGTGCACAATCCAGTATGGTGGCGTTGGTAGCTCGAATCAAGTCGGTACTTTTCAACCATAGTTCAAATCCACGTTGGCCTGCAGAGACGCCAGCATATTCGTGATCCATGATGGATTGATGGCAGAATACTGGCACTGGACGGCGCGGATCTATTGGGGACACGGAGCCGCGAAGATACCCGGTCATACGATGGATATCTTCTGGATCGGCCATTTCCACGTCACGACACGACATAGCCACAGCGCATTTCTTTTCGCTTAGTTGCTGGGTGCCCGGAATCAGAACCAAGGCAAATCCGTTGTCTCCATGAATCAAGAGCGTTTTAAACACGCGGTCAAGCGGCACCTTGCATTTCACTGCAACCTCTTGTGCGGTTTTTTCCACCTCGTCGTACTCTAGTACTTGATACGGCATACCATGCCGATCCAGCCACACCAACGCACGACTCTTCATACCGACGCCACCCCTTCACTCCCCGCTTCCTTACCAGTATAAGGAAGAGTAGCGTCAAGAGCAATGCGCTTACGCTGACCGAGGCCAGGGCCGGGTGCCCCAGACAATGAGGTCACGAGGAATCCAAGCATCTAACTGGGTGACGTAAGAGCAGTATGGGTAGTGGTCACATACTAAATAATCGTCATGGGTGAGGCGATTCTCCATCAGGCGAAGGCTGTTGGCCCGGCATCTCGGGCAAATCATGATGGTATCCATGGAGCATTCCTCCTTCGGCACCTAAACCTCTAATTTCTATTTAAACCAACATATGTTGCCAAAGTGTTTCTCTTTGGTGAGAAAATGATGAGAGAGTCCCAATCGAATCTGGTGTATGATCTTGACTTTCGCACCTCGAAATCACAACAAATATAATGGGGAAAAAGACCGCAAAACCCGCATGAATACCGGGTTTTTGGTGTAATTAAGGTATCGTCCAAATCAACCAAAAACGGAGTGTTATCATGCGGGAAAATGCTACTGAGATCA
>JAMCTO010000220.1 GCA_023381095.1 Bacillota bacterium | reverse complement strand
ATCAATATTCCGGAATATCCCAGTAATCAATTAAATCGTACAATTCTTGTCGGGTCTGCATACTTTCAAGTAGGGACACTTGGGACCCCTCGGTGAGCAAAGTTCTATATAAATTAGAGTAAGCTTTCGCTGCCACTCTTAATGACGATACAGGATACCAAACCATGCGGTATCCCCACTGAGCAAACTGGTCTGCAGAGAAGTAAGGCGTCCGACCAAATTCTGTCATATTGGCCAACAGGGCGGCGGGAACTTTTTCTGCGATTCGCTGAAACGCTTCCTCCGAGTCCAATCCTTCGGGAAAGATACCGTCCGCTCCAGCATCACGATATTGCAGGGCTCGTTCCACTGTTCCTGATACGCCTTCTTGTGCATAAGCATCGGTGCGCGCAAATGATCATTAGGGTGGGGGCGGTTTCACGCATGGCTCGAATTTTGGCGGACATTTCTTCAGTAGGTATCACATGCTTACCGTTAAGATCCCACACTTTTTCGGAAGATCTTGGTCTTCGATTTGCACCCCCGCGACCCGCGCTTCCACCATTTCTTTAACGGTCCGTACTGCGTTCAAAACCCCGCCATACCCCGTATCAATGTCTACCAAAAGTGGCAAGTTTGTCGCACGGACAATATCACGCGCTCGGTCTACGATCTCGGACACTGTGATTAATCCTATATCCGGCAATCCCCGACTTGCAGTGTAAGCCCCGCCGGATAAATACAGGACCTCAAACCCCGTTTGTTTCGCAATTAATCCGGCCATGGCATCATGCGTCCCAGGTATTTTCAGGATGTCCGATTCCTCCATCCGCACACGCAACATTGCCGATAACTCCGATTGTGAACGATTTTTATCCGTTAACCACGCCATTGTTCCCTCATCTCCGTTCTAAATTCACCATAAACTCCCGCACGGATACCGCCTCCCAAGACGCCGAGTGCATCAGTTCTGCTAAACGTTGAACCCGGGGCCCGACATTACCACGCGGCCAAGTTTTTCTCAAATTTTTCCCAAAGAAGGACTTTAGCTTCCTGCCGCCTACGATGGTACCCTAAAGGATATTCTCCAAGAACTTTCGGCGAATGCGTGCCATCTCGGAACCGATTTTGCACTGCATTGGCGATAGATCGCTTGTCGGGATCCAGGCAACCGCGAGAATAAGCTGGATTCTCTCGTACTACCGTTTTTCCTCGCAATAGTCGATGCGCGGATCTTGTGCAGTCGAATCTAAATAATCCTTCGAAGGCGCCCATGGAGTAATCCGATGGCCGTCATGGATTGCAAACAGTGATCGCGGTCTGCCGCATTACGTAATGGTCCGGTTTTGTTGATAATTCGCATTGCTGACTCTTGGGTTTCAACGCCTATTGGGATAATTTGTTCAGACCAGTCACGTACCATAGGATGCAGGGCTATCGCGGCCTCTACCGCTGTTTGGCCATGAGATTCCGCCGGATAAGCGAATTTAAACAAGACATGCTCAATAACATAAGATGGCAAAGCTTGATGAAGACGGATGGCATTCCCGCGCACAACTACATCATTAAAACCCCACTGCGGTGAAGATACGGCGGTATCATACCCCCATCTCGTCGGTTAACGCCATTAGGATCAGACACACTGCCCGGCTAGCGAAGTCCGTCGGTGCCCATGATTGCCTGGATCCAGTGTTGAGGCCATGGCGAGATGTCCGTAGGAGCCCGTTATCTATCCATGCATTGCACAGCGCGTTAATAACCTGTTGCATAGTCGCTCCCAACAAAAAAGCGCTAGCAGTTGACCCCACTTTAAAAAACAAGACGCGGTCCAACCCCATCTTATTCAAGCTATTTTTCAAGAATAGTATTTCATGAGCCTTAATAATAGCCGTCAGTACAGCCCGCATGGTCAGAGGAGCACGACCTAATTGGAGATGCTTTCGGCTCTGCCACTCCGCGGAAAGTTAAAATAGCTCCAATATTGTCGGACAGGTGTCCTCCATCCCTCCGCTGGCCAGGTGTCGCCAAGGGTTCATACACGTGATCTTAACAGCGGTTTGAACCGGATCCAATCGATAGGCAAGTCCGGGTATTCTGCGGCCGTCTGGGACCTCTGCTCCAGGCACTACTCGCCCAACAAATTTCCGGCATTCGGGATAATTGAGCGCCAAAATCCCTGATCCCCCCGCATCCAATAGCACCCACTGAACCATGATGGGTCGGATATCGCGGTGTTCATCGTATACTCCACAATAGTTGCCAGTACGTCGTCTATAGCACTCTGCTGGGATTGGGCATCTATGTTCGCCATAAAATCAATCCTTTTCTACTAGTGGATTGATGAGCTCCTCTACCTAACCCTCCCAATCTTGCAGTTCCCGAACCATCCGTTCCAGGTAGCGCACGTGACGCTCACGGCGGCTGATCATCCAGTTGATCCCCGATTGTCCCAAAGGAATAGCCACGACTTCGGCAAGTTCCCTTCGCGTATGTATTTGTCGTGCCGATCCCCAAGACTTGTGAATTAGGTCCTTTAGTTCTACCGACGTCAACCGCGAAAAGTATCCTACCGCAACTGCCACGGAACCATTGCCGTCCACGGTGCACCCCAACACTTGAGGGTCACGATTCAACCGAAGGGCTTCTGGGATCAATCCTGTTTCCTCGTTCAATTCCTGGTTTGTGGAACGAATCGGGTTAAACACCCCATCGGTCACATCTTGAAAGACAGGAGAACCCCCAATGGATTGAATCCATCCGGGTCTCGCGGTATCTTGGGCCATCACTCCGGCCATTAAAAATCGATCGCGACTAATCACCAAGGCGGCTGCAAATAGCACTCGGACCCGATGGGGGTGGGAACTAGGCAGTTGGAACCGACTATATAGATAGTGAGCATAATCTGTAAATTTGGCGTGTACAATCCATTGCAATCCAGAAAAGGTTATCGTCTCTACAGACAGTACCGGTCCTCTAAAGTAATGCGGCTGGCGCACCACAGTGGTCTCCCAATGAGCATCGACAGCCGTTTTCAATTCCAGTGGCAGGGTCACAAGCTTATCAGATACAAGAATTTGAAGTTTGGGGTCCCGGATCCAAGAAACTGACATCAAGTCCATGATTCGATCACGAATCCCCCAATAAGCAACATGCCGACAATGGCATTAAGCGCAATAGATTCGCTATGCAACCTGAGAAACGCGGGAGAACTCGGGGGCAAATGATTCATCAGCGATAAGATGTAACGGGCCCACAGCACAAGAAGCCAGGCTAATCCGGTGGTTCCCAAAATCCACCATAAAGCGCGTTGGTCCTGCCGCTTCATTCTCATTAGGCTTCCCAGCAACGCTA
>JAMCTO010000219.1 GCA_023381095.1 Bacillota bacterium | reverse complement strand
AAGGTCCATACGGTGCCGGATTTTGTCTTCACAACAATATGCTCCGACGTGATCGCGGTGACCACTCCTTTGATGTGTACCGCAGAATGCTTGTGTAGTGTTTTGCTATGGCTTGCTGACGCGGGGGCTGATTGAGAAACGGGGGCAGCACTTGCGGGAGTGTTGCCGCACCCGGATATCGAGACGACCAAAAGCCCCGCCCAGAGCATGTCACGCACTTTTGACCAAGAGCTCCTCATGATCCATTACCACCTTTTCCAGGGATTTTTTAGGATTTAGCCGTCATACCGGAGGGCCTGGATGGGATCGAGCCCCGATGCTTTGATCGCGGGGTACAAACCAAAGAACAGGCCCACGGCGGTACTAAAGACAAAGGCCAAAATCAGGGCGTTGGGGGAGAACACGGCGGGTGTTTTCAACAGGACGGGCACCAGATGCACGAGGCCGACGCCCACGATGGCCCCTATGGTTCCCCCCGATAAGCTCATGGCCATGGACTCTAAGAGAAATTGGAGGAGTATGTCTTCCCGCGTGGCCCCTAACGCCTGACGAATGCCGATTTCACGGGTGCGTTCGGTGACCGAGACCAACATGATGTTCATAATGCCGATGCCTCCGACAATCAGCGCAATGGCGGCGGTGCCTGCCAGGAGATTGGTAAATGTGGCCCGTGTGGCCTGCAGTGTCTGCAAGACCTGGTCTTCGGAAGCGACTGTCACGGCAGTGGCGGAACCGAAGGCATTTGTGTAAAAATTTGTTAAGTAGTCTGCGGCAAGATTGGCTTGGTCTGGACTAGACGTCTTGACCGTGACTTGACTGAGTTGGGTGGTGCTCAATAAGGATTGGGCGACGGTCATGGGGATAAAGATGTCGTTGTCTTGACTGGCTCCGGGACCTTGACCTACGACGTTTAAAGCGCCGATGACGCGAAATTGTTGACCCATGATCATCACCGCGGCCCCCACAGGATTGCTGCCGCCAAACAGCGTCTGGACTTGGTTGGCTCCCAAGACCGCGACGTGTTGGTCTTGGGCGATCTCTAAGGGTGTAAGAAAATGGCCTGCAGCGATCGATATCGCACCCAGATGAATGTAGGCGGAGGTTGTACCGACAATTTGTGCGCCGCCTGATGCGGTGAGCGTGGAGACTTTTGCCCCGGTATTCATTTCTGGGACGACGAGCGTGGGAAAGGGCAGGGCTCGTGTAATCATAGCCGCTTCGGACGCCGGGAACGGAGTTCCTCCTGCGGGGGACACGAAGATCACATTGGTTCCTAAGGTTTCGATGCGCGAGGTCACAAGTGACGAGGCCCCCTGACCAATCGCCACCAGCACGATCACCGCGGCCACCCCGATAATGACGCCCAACATGGTTAATATCGCGCGCAGTTTATTACCGGCCATCCCTTTGAACGCGAGTAGCACGCCATCACGCCAAGTCATCGTACGCGCTCCATTTCCTGGGCGACGGTCACCACGTGACCGTCTTGAATCTGAATGATCTGTCGACAGGCTTGCGCGACCTCGGCACTGTGAGTGACAATGACCACGGTTTTCCCCGCTCGGTTCAATGTTTGCAGGAGTTCTAAAATTTCTTGACCGGTCGCTTGGTCTAAATTGCCGGTCGGTTCGTCGGCCAATATAAGCGCAGGATCTCCAATCAGTGCGCGGGCGATGGCTACGCGTTGTTGTTGTCCGCCTGATAACTGGGATGGGCGGTGAAGTCGGCGATGGCCTAAACCTACTTGTTCTAACGCGTCGTCGGCCTGTAATCGCCGAACTTTCGGCGGAATCCCACGGTACACTAAGGGCAAGGCGACATTGTCGCGTGCGGATAACGCGGTGATTAACTGAAACGATTGAAAGACGAAGCCAATTGTGCGATTTCGTTCATGCGCCCATTGCTCTCGACTAAAATGACTGACGTCCTGTTCGTTGAGAAAATATTGCCCATGGGTCGGAGTATCCAAACCCCCAATTAAGTTCAACAATGTGGTTTTTCCCGAACCGGAGGGACCGATGATGGCCGTGAGCATCCCCTTGGGCACATGAAATGTCAGATCCTCCAAAATAGGGTAGATCTCGGAACCCATAGGATACTCCTTGGATACGGAAACCATGCGAATCATGACGTGGCTTTGCCCCCTTTCTTGCGGCCGGCGCCTTTATGCACAGCGCGTCCCCGTGTTTTGAGATGCAGTTTTCCGCTAGGGGAAGTCAAGGTTGCCGTGATCACCCGGTCGGCTGGGGCAAGCCGATGAGAACCCACGGCAGCAGTGGTGGCATTTTCCAACAAAACCTGTACGGGAACCCGAGTGATCGTCGTCGTCGAGTTTCCTGACAGGATGTCGACAAAATAGTGGGAGCCATGGGTTTTTATAGCCGCTAGGGGGACTAACCAGGCATTCTTTACGGTTTGGACCACAATGGATACCTGCGCCGTCATCCCATAAAGAATCCCTCCGCTATTGCTCAGGGAGACGTTGACCGGGAAATTGGACACGCCGTTGGCATACACTCCCACGGGCGCGAGACTTTGGACCGTGCCCTGGTCGGGGTGCCCAGGTAACGCGGGCAAGGTGATCGTCACGGGCTGTCCCACATGAATTGCATGGACTTGGGTTTCGGGGACGGGAACACTGACCATGAGGGAGGCACTATCCAGCGTGAGCAACTTGCCGCTGGGGGTTGGTGAAGAATTTAACGCGACAATCTGGCCGGGGAACGGCGCCGTGACGACGAGTCCGGATAGGGCTTGTTGTTCTTGGGTCAAGGTTTGTTGGTCGCGCTGTAGTTCGGCTTTGGCTTGCACCAAGGCGGTAGCCAATTGCGAGGGACTATCTTGTAAGGAGACTTTATTTAATTGTGCTTGAAAATTCGCGACCTGACTGGCGTCTCCGAAGATTTTGGCGTTGAGCGCGGCCGAGGAGAGGCCCACCAGGGGGGTTCCTGCCGTCACGTCCTGTCCACTGTGCGCATTCACACTGCCGATGGTGCCACTGAAAGGAGCCGTGATGGGAGTGTTGGTAACCATCGCTACGGTTTGACCAGAGATTACGGTGGTGCCGGTAGGGAGAATTTGTGTGACGGTGCCGCTTACGGACGCGCGCACCGTGCCCAATGCGCGGTCTGCCGCGAGTTGATTTTCGGCTTGATTCAAATTGTCCTGCGCTTCGGTGATGGATGCCTGTTGTGCCGCGGCATACGCGGGAGAGGACAGTTCACTGACTTGACTTTCATCCCCTAATACCGTGGCCTGTTGTGCTGCGACTTGGCTGGCGAGAGTGGGATCACTAAAGGTGGCCAGCACGCTACCCGCGGCAACAGATTGCCCCAAGTGAACGTTTAAGTGGGTGAGGGTGGCGTTGGCGGGCACCGACACGGTCAAGGTATTGGCTGGAACCACCTCTCCCGTAGCCGAGTCGGTTTCTGACAAAGCCCCTTGATGGACGGCGGCGGTGAGATATCGCGTCGGTGCCGGCGGATGGCTACTGCGAATGACCAGGTAGGTTAAGGCCGACAATACCAAAACCGTGCTCCCGGCGAGTAATACCACCCGGGAATAGGGGAAGCCTCGTTTAGAACCCGGAGCAGGGGGGGCGGGTTGTGCAATCATCACTTCACCTCATAAGAAGAATTTTGTGGGACGACAGCCAATTCCCTGAAGAACTCGTCAATGTCCACCTACCATTAGACTACTATCCAGTATTGTGTAATTCGATGGGGCCCCGTTGAAGAAACCCTGAAATTTCTCGATGAGTGTTAACCGCGCCTAATTGGGATACAACACTTGGTGCGGGCGGTGTGAAGCATACCGCAAATTGAGCTTGGCAGTCGAAGAGTTTTCATATTAGGGCTTGCGAAGATCGATGGGTAGATGAACCGAGGTAGTGAGGCTTTAGGGAAGAAAAGTTTGCATTCGGCAAACGCCATCTATAGGGGCCTAATGGATCCAAAGTTGGGATGGTATAGTGCAAATAAACTGCGCCAACAGATAGCTCATATTGGGCTGATTGTTATCTGGAAAAAGCATGAGTCGGCCGTATCGGAACCATGAACTATCATAAAGATGAGAGCAAGGTACCGTAATCATGGCGTGCCTTTCTTAGTCCTACTCGCAGGGACAGCCGCATATGTTGTCCCAGGAGGGATGGCAATGAGAAAGACCGGCCCTTGGCAGAGCTTTTGGTATGGCCTTTTTGGTGTGTTGGTCGGGGCCTTGCTAGTTTACCAAACGGTTACCCGTACACCCCACCCTACTACGTGGCCGGTAGCCCACATCGTGCGCAAACTAGACCCGTCGGTGGTAGTGGTCTTGAACAATCAGCGGGTCGGGTTGACCGAAAGGACACGGGGCATTGGCTCAGGGGTAATCATTGATCGGCAGGGTGATATTGTGACGAATTATCATGTGGTGGCCGGCGCGTCCAGCGTGACCGTAGTCCTGTCGAATGGGGCGCGGTACCGTGCTCGCATAATCGGTGTCGATCCGCCGACGGACCTGGCTGTGATTCGTATTAATGCCAATCACCTAATTCCGGTAACGTTTGCTCCTTCAAACCAAATTCAGCCAGGGCAATTAGTGGTGGCCATTGGAAACTCGCTCGGGCTAACCCATACGGTGACATCGGGTATTATTTCCGCCAAAGACCGGGTGTTGTTTCGGGATGGTTGGGAGTATCATTTAATCCAAACTGACGCCGCCATCAATCCGGGCAACAGCGGTGGCCCTCTGGTGAACGCCCGGGGGCAACTGATCGGCATCAATTCTAGCAAAATTTCGCAGGCAGGCATTGAGGGAATCGGATTACCAATTCCCCACCTGGTGATCGTTGCGGCATAAGCCTTTCAGAACTCCGGATTCTGCGGCGCTCCTGTCAATTAGGGGCGCCGCTAGTATTAGTGCCACACACGGAAACTTCGTCATCGGTATTTTGAAACCGATTCGCCATCGTTACAAATAGCCTTTAAGAAGCACCAACGATTACAAAGAGTACCGGCCAATAGGCCTCCTATCGTACTTTGACTGTTATTGTCGATTTGGGAAGAACGATTCTTGGGGTAGGTTAAAGGAGAGTTGATGCCCTCGTGGAATATACACATTGAGAAGTACAGAGATTCAGCATGAGCATACAATAGTGAGGCGAAGGGACGTGTGATATTTGCAAAGAAAGAAGATTCTCCTTATTGCCGCGAGTTCTCTATTCTCGTTCGGGCTATCGGGAAGCGCACTCGCGGCTTCTCTTTCCGTGACGAATTCTGTAACTCAGCCTAGTGTTGTCCGTACGGGGCCTGGCGGATATTCTTATCCATCAACCTCGATATTTTATGTGTATCAAAACTATCTAGGCAGCAATGGCGTCGACGTTCCCTATCGCCAAGGGCAAGCTCAACCGGGTTCGGGAGTGGGGGCGTTTGGGTTGTTGCACGTATTAGAAAAACACAGTACTGCGACCAGCATCGTGGCCAAGACTGTTGAATACGGAGAAGCAGTACCCTTTTATAACAATGTGAATTACAAGGCCTGGTACTACAATCCGAATCTGCCGATTGGCGATCCGTATCGCGATGTCACCGTTGTGGTGGGAGTGAACCCATCCACTAAGGCGGGAAACACATCTCTTCTGGATGGGCTGCCTCAAGGCATTTTAACAGCGTATGCCGTGAATTGGCCCGGTGAAGTACCGGGCTGGATTGCTTATCCAAATGTCTACAACTGTGTCTGGGGTGGCCCAGGATAATGACGGTACTAGGATATCCAATGACTGAGAAAGAAGGGTAGGACATGGCGGCGGTGTCTCATGCTGTGGTTCAATTGAGTTATCTGGTGCGCCCGTCCTTGATGCCATCTCAGTGGGTTTTGTCGCGATCTCCATACGCGTGTGAAACCATCGAGGCGACAATAGCGCCGAGGGAGGGCCTGCGCGTGCAGTTTGCGCACGAAATATTACCAGCCAGTCACCGCCTCACCTTTTTCTTTCCTCTAACGATGGTGAGAGCACATCCCGACCACGACTTCGACGACTGGGTTGAGATCATGCGCACCGAACTCGACACCAGCCATCATCAATCACAATGGCTTTACGATCCAGGAACGGATGGAATGTGGGTTAATATCGCAGGCCTCCTTCACGAAACTCCGAGCCGACCCGTACCGCCTCGTTTCTCGGAAAGGGGAGGTGGGCCGACTACGCTGGCCGATCCTATTCTGGTGTCCGCCTGTGCCGAACTTCATCAGGCCTTGACGGCAGGGTGGGGCTCCACTAAGTCCAGGAACATGGTGGACTCACCCATCATGTTAGAGGATGTGGCCGTCACGACAACGCCCGTACAGGGCGTCCTGATCACGTTATGGTATGCAAATATCCCTGGCACGCATTGGTTACGCATTATCGTGCCTAAAGAACTCATAATCGTTCCAGAACTCTGGGATCAATTTCATCTGCAACTTGATGAAGATGTGCTGACGTATGGGCATCGACAAACATGGCATTTTGATTTCCCAAAG
>JAMCTO010000218.1 GCA_023381095.1 Bacillota bacterium | reverse complement strand
GTCCGGTTCTGAAAGGGCCTGGGGTGAAAGTCCCCGGGCTACTTTATCGATGATCCTAGTGCATTCCCACCGGGCAGGGGAGCGCGTCTTGGCATCGGTGACCCGGTACCTCGACCGCACGTTGCATCTCCCGGTGAACCTCACCAAAAGTGCGGTAGACCGGCTGGTGCGCCGCACGTTATCAAATCGCCTTGGGCTCTCACGATATCAATCCGCGGATTGCCCAAAAAGCGGTCAACCCGTTTGATAGCATGCTTGGCCGTCGTGGTGACCTCATCCGCCATCGCCAGATGGCGACCGATGATGGCGGAGCCTAAGAGTGGAAACTGGACGACCGCCCAGACTAACGCGGCCAACGTCGTGCGTTGAGATTTTCGTAGACACCCATGCATTTGGAAAAACGACGTGATAGACTGAAGTTGAATCATCGGGATCCTCCTTGTGCGAACAGTCCTGAACACACTGAACACTTCGCCAGAGGGTCTCGATTCTCCCTTGCGCAGAATATTTTTCCTATACAGAAAATACCGACATTAAAACTGGGGATAGGTCACACAGGCCGTATACCATCCTCAAACATCATCGGCCGGCGTAATCAGCCATGGGTCATCCATCGCCTCCCGCTCAGTCGAAGAACCAACCCGCGCCGATTCTTGGTTTATCTTGTCGAATGAAATATTCATTCTTTTCAATGTTGAGGGTATAAGTTCCAGCCAAGACTCCCTCTGCCGTGTTACCATAAGCACTGGCGAATGGTATCACTAACCATTATCGTCATAAAATACCTATTCTTGAGGAGGATGTACATGAATAAAGTAAAACTCGTCGGGTTAACCATGGTCCTTCCTATTTTGGCCTTGAGCGGGCCTGCGTTCGCGCAGTCGCTGCCAACTCACGTTTCTACACCCGTAGTCGGACTTACGATGAGCCATACAATCAACCATATCGGACAAAAGTTATTACCCTATTTAGTTGTAGAACATGGTAAGGTTAAGTTGTCTACAGATAATCGTCACACACTCGGTCTTTCTGTGAACCAATTCAAGCAGGTAACGTCGGGAATCACCTTCGCGAATACCCATCCTATCACTGTAACTACAACGACTACCACTCCGAGTAGCGCATCTTTAGGATCTAGCGCGAATATGCTTGTCAGGGCTCCCGGAGGCGGTGGTGGTGGCAGTGTACAAATTACCTTGACACATACCGAAATGAATTTCATACTCACTGCCGGTATACTAGCTTCCGCAGCCTTTATTGTAGCTGGTATCGTCGTAGCTGGCGCAGCAACAGTTGCGTCCGACGGCGCGGTCTTAGTTGTCGCCGGCGTCTCATTGTCTATGGCGCAGGTATATTCTGTGCTTGGTACAATTATTGGAGGACTTACGAGTATTGCATGGATATGGGAACCGCAGGGAAATGTTACTATTTCGATTCCAGACAGTGCACTTGAGTTTGCTGAAGGTACTGTCTACGTGTGGGACAATAATAATTTCAGCTCTGTTAACGTATAAGGAGTGCTGCCATCGATGTGGTCTTGGAAATGGTACGCTATTGGAACGGCTATAGTGTGGCTAATACTAGCACTCATGACTGTTTGGGGGCAGGTTACCATAAATAGGGTAGGAACTATCGGGATGGGAATTGTCACTCCTTACCTTTTGGGACTTCTCATTGCGGGATTCATTCTGACACGACGCAGCATTCTCTTATGGGGTAGCCTCGATCTGGTTATAATGTCAGGAGCCATACTGATAGTACGAGGATCGCGCATAATGCTCCCCATAATGGTGGGAGCCATTGTCGTGGGAATGATTATGGCATTCCTGCATAGTCGTACCATTACAACCACTCAATAGGAGAGTTTTCATAAAGACGGAACCCCTTGCAGATCGAGGAGTTCCGTCTTTATCTTTTTGGCGCTTTTTGACACCGGATAAGGACATTCGACATGACACGGGTGTATTCCTGCTGAACTGACAATAAAATAATGTCGTTCCTTCACGTACCCACAAAGACATCTTAGGGGGTACAGTCTTTTTGGGGGAACTCCTGACGCAAGCATGCGGGGTGGCGGCTCCGTTAGGAAGCACCCCTTTTGGGGTACACACATTTCTTCTTCCCTATAGGCTATGTCGAGCCTTCGCCCGCTGAATCACGGCGGCTAACGGACTAACTCTTACCAGCCACGGCTTTGCGAACGCAAGATACAAAGGCCCGATCATGGTGATGGTCGAATGGGTGCCTATGTCGTTCTTACCTTGCCTTGCAACGTCAACTAGAATTCGCTCATGTTGAGACTCCTGAGTTTCTTCAAATGGTTCCCTTCAAATCCAGAGTGACCGAATTTAATGCTCCAAAGGCCGAATCCATCGGCTCAATTGTACGGTCGCTTCGTATAATCCATAGACGAGTAGGATTGCTGCAACCAGTGTCAACGGATCGTGCGAGGGCACCACGGCGGCCGCCAACACGGCGCTGGCAAACACCGCCATCCTGCGCCCTTTACAGAGCTGATCCACCCGGACCCAACCCAGCTTGACCGCTACCCCCATCCACGTCGGAATGGTAAAGATCACGCCGAACGCCAAGCTAAAGGTGGTGACAAATCCCAAGTAATAACCCGCTCGTAAAGATTCTGTGAAGACCGTCGATGCAAATGTCAATAAAAACCGCAGTGAGGCCGGTATTAACAGCCCAAAGGAAAATCCTACTCCGATCCAAAACAAAACCAGTCCGATGGCCAATGCCCGTCCGACCCACCGCCGGTGTGCTATCGGCAGCACTGGCACTAGGTACATCCATAATTAGCACACCCAAATCGGCGAGGTTACGACAACGGCCACTGCTAATACCACATTGATCACGGTAAAAAAGGCTCAGTGGGTGACAATGTCAACAACATGGGATGCGTCACGGCTTTTCGTCCTACATCTGCCCACAGCCACGGCCATAGCACCATGGGGAGCAGGCGTTTCCAAACAATCGCTAGTCCCGCGGTAGCAATCAAAGTACTCGCTATAGCCCACATGAGACGGCGCCGCAATTCGTCGAGATGCGCGGTAATAGACATAATCCGCTCGGGATTGATGTGGGCAGCATCCCTTTGACGCGCATTAGGTCCCCGTAGTCGTATGGCCATGAAGATCCCTCTTTCCCCACAATGTTCTTGCCGCCATCCACACTGCCGCAGTCTGTTCTAGTCATACGGACCACGGCAGTGTAGGCCCCACAGGGGCAGTTGAATTGGCGAAAACACTAAAGGCAGCAGAATGGGTCTGCTTATGCCGGTGTTCCGAAACATCTCATCGCGAGGGCGTGCTTGATGTCGATGGAGTGTTGGGAGGAAAATGCTTGAGTATCCGCACTTGGTACAGAGCATAGCCCTTATGAGGATGTGTCCCGGTAACCCATTTTATGACGAGCTTGGCCTCGCCTACGAAGCTTTCACCATGAACGAACGCACTTCCCCACTCGCGATACTGTATTATTCCTTGCCCTGTGGTGTAAAAGCGGTGCCAGTGTTTACTACGGATATATTTTGTGAATAGAGTAAGCCTGGCGCTGGAAAACATGGGGTGGCCGAGATATTGGATATTAACGTTGAGATCTGGGGTAAAGGTAATACTCCAGTCCTGTAGCCCTTGAGATGAGATCAGCGATGATTGTTTTGCAGGAGGAGGCGCAGGTTGGCTGTTGGTTATCCCGCAACCACCTACCGCCAAGAGTATCACGGCAAGAATCATCGCACCAAAGCCATGGTTCGGACGCATCGCCTTCCCCCCATTTCTCGCAATGCTCTGTTGTGGCAAAATTGTCGCTCCCAAGCAGATCCACTGTTGTAATTCATAAAGGCGGGCCGGGGTTGCCCTGCCCCTTTGACGTAGCTAACCTTGACTTCGCAAACAAGACTCTTTATACAACTCATAGAATCAGTCTATCATGAATATGTCCGCTAAGATAATTTCTAAGAGTTTCCTTGCAAACCACTGATACCCCATGAGATTGAGTGAGTACCTGATGTTCCTGTTATCGCGCCGTCCGACTGCTTAACATTGATCGTCCCCATCATGGTTTCTGACGTTCCGAACAGGTCATAGACAAGTGGGTTCGCATAAATTGGTTGTTGGGTAGGTAGCCACATATAATCCCAGGTATATTGGTTACCCAAAGTCCAGCTACCTCCATTACTCGACGCGCTAACTGAAGGAAAGGGATAGGAAAGACCAAGGGTCATTCCGCTAAAACTCCACGCTACGTTTAATCTCACGGAAACAGGCGTTCCCACTAAATCGATAACGCTCGTATCGGGTCGCCATCCTAGGTAACCTGAAGGGTAGGCCACGTTTTTAAAAATATTTAATGATAGAGTCAGTACTGACGAATCGCTAAGAAAGCCACCGTATGAATTAAGACGGATAGATAATGGATTCTCCAACTTGATAGCCCACTGGGATCGTGCGGATCGTGAGCCAGGGAGCCGAGGTAGCCCAAGCTCCCGTCCCGCTCTCTGGCGTATTTTGCATGGATGGCCGCCGAGTCGAGGGTGGTATCATCATGCGCGGGAGCGGCATCCAGCAGTAATTCCTCTTTTTCCCGCGAACCCATGTACTCCACGTGATGGGCGCCGGACTGCAACGAATGCCGACCCGAACCTTCAGATAGATAAAAATGGACACGCATAACGAACGGTTTCTGGGGCATCGTGTGGCTCCTTTCTCCCCTATCGGGGGTTATTCGTCTTCGTCTTCCAGAAGGTCCGTGAGTGCGCCCAACTCCATCCATCCGAACTGCACGCGGTTGCGCGGATCTTCAAAGGTGTTGACCGCTTCGTAAACATTGCCTATACGATCGCCCTCGACATTGCGAGTACCATATGGGAAACTACTGTAGGCCAAGTTGTGACAGAGGTTACAGGTCTCATTGGAATCCCTCTGAATAGTACTGCAGGGATGTCATCAGAGATTTGGAACACGTATACTTATGGCTACAAGAATGTTTATGTATGGAGTGGAGGAAGTTGGGTGCTTAGTTTAACGACGGGGGATCGGCAGTGGTATAAGCATGCTTTGACCTCCTACGTTCCCCAAGGAGCTCAAGCGGCGATAACTAAACCGTCCGATTGGGTCCCTGCCCACGGATATGGACCTATCTACACTAACTATTCCTATCTCTGGAACAATTCTTCCCTTCTAGATCAAACAGCCGAGTCAAACGATAACCGGGGAATTTATACGTACGTTCCCTGGTACAACAGCTAAACGAAAAGGATCGGATCACCTTGGCAAACAAGAACACCATCTATTGTAACCACTGTGCGGACGAGATCACCTCTCGGGGCGATCTCGTCACTACCCTTCAACTTCCGGATCTGGTCGGCGCCTACCACGTTCGCTGTTACGGTGAAGAGGCGTCCAAAGGCAAAGGTGCCGGAATCCCTCTTAATAGTCCCGCTATGATCTGGGAAATGGTTATTTTGATCTCGTTTTGTCTTGTTGTATTTGCATTTGCACCCTCCCCAATTTGGTTAGTTTTTGCCGCCTTTACGCCCGTTGCACGCCTTCTGTCGTGGTGGTTGGTGGAACGCCACATCGCACGAACTTGATGCTCGTCATCACATTAAAGCCCCCTTTCTCCCTCCGGGCAACGAGGCGTAGAGCCAAGCCCATGGCCAGTTTCCGTTTGACGCTTACAATACAACGCGCACCGGGATTAAGCCCTCCAGATGATTGAAGCCTAAAGTAGCCCCCTGACTAGAGTTCTCTCACCTCAAACCGTCCGCGCTGCGCTCGCGCTGACGCCGCCGGCGGATGCTTCGTCCTGTCTCTCGCAACGGTCTTGGAGCATATTGCGACTCATCGCCGGCTGTCGGGCACTTTTTTCATGCCCTTGCCCGGTGACTTTGACGAATTCCTGATCCGCGTCCCATTTCGGCAGGATAGTAGGAGGTCGCTGTCAAATGATCGCTTGACTGCGGTTCTCCCGTCATCTGATCATCAAGAGAGGAACCTGGGGTTTGTCCTATGCGCCACATACCCTCCGTCATATTGACCGATGGCATTCTGTCCAATGGGGCATCGGGGCTTTGATGGGAGCCTATCTGGGTCTCTCCGTGATCGGGCTCAATATCTTTTGGACTCATCATCCGGCGGCTGTCCGGGCGGGTCTTTTGGATTATGTAGCCGCGCAAAGTGCTCTGACGCTACTCCTGCTGCTGA
>JAMCTO010000217.1 GCA_023381095.1 Bacillota bacterium | reverse complement strand
ATCATTTGAGGTCATCTCCTTGAGTGTGTGGTGGGCTTGCCACCTGTTGTTATCATTATATTGGTGGGTTTCCCATCACGCCAATGAGTATCCCTGCATTGGCGAAAAATAATTTTGATAAGCTAGGCGGTGGGAAGCCCACCTGAGATAATTAGAATTAATGAGGGAGGATGTTTGAAGATGTCTAATCGTAAGCAAGATCGCCATTCACCCGATAATGTCAATATCACCATCCGCGCCCGCCGCGACTGGATTACCCGCCTCGACGAAGCGGCAGAATCTGCCGGAGAGAGCCGGATGGCCTACATCCGGCGAGCCGTGGACTTGCGAATGGCACGGGAGGGCATTGCCGCCACTCCCCCGCGCGAGTAAGGTTCCCCCGCAGCGGCACCGTCTCGATAGGCGGGATCATGCCGGGCGGACTTTTTGTGTTCACCCACTTAATTCTTGCCAATCCCGACCGACGAGGAGCACATTGAGACATATCGTGCATTCTTCTGTCGGAGGCTCTCTATGTCAACCATTGGTCCAAAGAAACTCACGCCCAACCCCGCGAACACCATTTTTGATCCGCTGCCGGAGAACGTGTACCAGGCACTGAAAAACGATATTGCGGAGCGGGGATTGCTCAATCCGATTCTCTGCACCCCGGACTTTACCGTCATCGCCGGACATCACCGTTTGAAAGCCGCTCTGGAGTTAAAACTAGAGTGTGTGCCCAGATTGACCACGAAATTTTCGCCTCACCACGCTGGGGCAGGAACTTACCGATTGTCTGGCGAATGAATCAAAGAAGAATCCCAGATAAGGAGCGTCGCCATGGATCCCGAACTCAAAGCCTATTTGGAGGGCATGCGCCAAGACTTGATGGCCCACGCGGAGCAATTAAATCAGGAAACGCGCCAGGACTTGATGGCCCATGCTGAACGGTTGAATGACAAGACAAACCAGCGGATTGATATCGTAGACCAACGGGTCAGGGAGACCCGCGTCCTGATGGAAGACGTGCGGCACGAGGTTCAACTGGTGGCCGAAGGCGTCACCACCGTACGCGACCAACTGGGGCGCGTCGTCGCCGACCACGAAGAGCGCATTACCCGCCTCGAACGGCGGGTTCCCTGAGCCATGCCCAACCGACCGAAGGAACCCCATGCCAAAGACCCCGCAAGCTCAAGTCCGGCCGATGGCAGGCATGGGTGACGTATTACGACCCAGACCTTGGCAAACGCCGGGAAACCAGCCAAACCTTTGCCACGGAACGGGAACTCAAAAGTGGGTGAAAAATCGCGAGGATCTGGATTATCAAAATTTAACCGAGATCCCTTTGGATGATTTGCGGAAATATCAAGAGAGGGTACTGAAAAGTGCCAACGGCTGGCACAAGATGCGGTATTATTATTAGACCATAAACGGTATGGGACCGCTATCTTTCTCGTGTTGACGGCGTTAGAGGAAGTGACTAAAGCCGTGTGGTGTCTGACATGGATGGGGACCGGTATATCTCAATCTAAGACTGTTAAAATCAATCAGGATCAATGGACTGCGTATGTATTGGGTAAACCGGCAAGTCGCCGAAAAAGTGTTCACCAGGCACGTCTCCGTGAGGCGTTGCAAGGTGCAATCCTATTAGTAGTGCCCATGTTGAAGCCATCCAACTTTTCTTTTTCGGAGAAAATCGCGGATGAACTAGACCCGATATTGAAAAAGTATCCTAGAATTCTTGATTTGTACCATACCCTGATAATTGAACATAACCGACAAAAGAGTGACGAACCATTCAATTCGATTGAAAAATTTCTGGCGGGAGATGAGAATTGGGATTTAAGGGCTTTGCGGGAACAAGCATTTACACTGATTGGGTTAGACGCTCGTCGGTCGCGGAATGGCAATCTTTGCCGGAATTCGTCTATAATCTCACCGGGATGGCAAGATTGTGCTGCACACATGTTGGTTTATCTAAGCACACAGATTTCCCACCTTTTTGGGAATCTGCTCGCTCGGCTATCTTAAGTGACCGACCCATTCAAATTAATCCGGGGCGCAAACCGGAGTAAATTCGAGTGAATGTGCCCGATTTGCCCGGGAGACACTGATTCATCTGTCGGAGCAAGGAGCCAAAAATAGGGCTGGGGGGCACAGTTGGTGATACCTTGATGCGAGAAACTTTCCGAAGCGGTAACTGACTATTTTTTTGTATTTAGGCATCGCGCATATATTAACGGAACCAAGACGAATATTTGAAAGCCATAAGCCCTTGGATCTGGCTTCCCGTAATTGAAGTTATTTTTTTGTGGTGCCTTCATCAGAAAGGTTTGTTGTGTTATCTTTGGTTCAACTTGGACACCTGGTAACTATCACCCGTTCCTTCCCAGTGGCCTTGGCTTGATACAGCGCCTGATCCGCTCGGCCGGGCGGCATCCCAGACACTGTCTCCCAGGTGCCCCTCCTCTAAGCCGGCAGAAAAGGCAAAGCCCGCCAGATCCTCAACCGGGCGATCTGACAAAGCCGGAGCACCCGTTCCACGGCCCTTTGCGCCGCTTCCTCCGTGTTCTCCGGCATCCACCAGCCCACTTCTGCTCCCCCTAATCGGCCGATGATGTCGGCACTCCGGGCCTCTTCACGGAAAATTTGGCCCCAGGCCCGGAGTACGGCGTTTCCCACGGCATGCCCGCAGGGGTCATTCACTTGTTTGAAATCATCCAGATCGCAATAGCCGATGACCCAAG
>JAMCTO010000216.1 GCA_023381095.1 Bacillota bacterium | reverse complement strand
TTGGGACTGGGAACGCTTTTGGCAGAAGGTATTGGCGACACCATTCGGGTTTCACTGACCGCGCCGGGAGAAGAAGAACTGCGAGTGGCCTGGGAAATCCTCAAAAGCTTGAAACTTCGAGAGCGGGGTGCCAATTTGGTAGCCTGTCCCACCTGTGGCCGGCTGCAATTTGATATGTGGCCGGTAACCAACGAACTGGAACGTCGGTTGGCAACGATAGCGGAGCCGATTACGGTGGCGGTCATGGGATGCGCGGTGAACGGCCCTGGCGAGGCGCGCGAAGCCGATGTCGGGTTGGCCGGTGGCAAGAACATGGGCTTGATTTTCCGTCATGGTGAAATTGTGCGGCGAGTTGAGCAACAGGATATGGTGGAAGAATTATGGAAAGAAATTCAGGATGCTGCCGAGGAGGTTCGTTTGGGTGGAAAAGCTTCTCAAAGAAATCACCCCTAAATCGCAAGATTACTCGCAATGGTACACCGATGTGATCAAAAAGGCGGATATGGTGGATTATGCGCCAGTCAAGGGATTTATGGTGATGAAACCATACAGCTACCGAATGTGGGAATTTATTCAAGCGGCATTGGACCAGAAATTTCGGGAAACGGGGCACCAAAATGCCTACTTCCCCCTGTTAATTCCGGAACACCTGCTGATAAAAGAAGCTGAACATGTGGAGGGCTTTTCCGCTGAAGTAGCTTGGGTGACGATGGGTGGCAACGAAGTGTTGGCGGAACGGCTCGCAGTGCGTCCAACGTCGGAAACCGTCGTGGGGGCCATGTATTCACAATGGATTCAATCGTATCGCGACTTGCCGGTTTTGATTAACCAATGGGCCAATGTACTGCGCTGGGAAAAGTCTACCAGGCCCTTTCTTCGTACCACAGAATTTTTGTGGCAAGAAGGACATACGGTGCATCGCACAGCAGAGGAAGCAGAAGCTGAAACACGCCAGCAACTGGGGATTTATCATGAAATGATGGAAAATTTGTTGGCGATACCGGTGGTGGCGGGCGCTAAAAGTGCCGGTGAACGTTTTGCTGGAGCCATTGAAACATATACGTTGGAAGCCTTGATGGGGGATGGCAAGGCGTTGCAATCCACAACCTCCCACTTTTTAGGTCAAAATTTTGCCAAAGCCTTTGATATTCAATATTTGGATGAAGACGGCACGTTGAAATTTGGCTGGACGACGTCATGGGGTGCTTCGACGCGGTTGATAGGGGCATTGATTATGGTTCATGGGGATGACAAAGGATTGCGAATTCCTCCCCGTGTGGCCCCGATTCAAATCGTAATTGTCCCGATTGGACGGGGGAATGATCGGGAGCAAGTCACGCGGTATGCCAAAACCTTGGCCAAAACCTTGAGTGCCTCGTTTCGCGTGAAGCTGGATGATCGTGATGAATTCACTCCTGGCTATAAATTTAATGACTGGGAAATGCGGGGGGTGCCGGTCCGCATTGAAATCGGACCGCGCGACTTGGCGCAGCAGCAAGTGATAGTAGCGCGCCGCGATACTGGGGAAAAAATAGCGGTTAGCGAGGCGACGCTTCAAGAAGCGTTGACACAATTGATGGTCCAGGTACAAGACACTCTATTGCAACAAGCTCGGCAGTATCAACATGAAAATACGTTTGCCGTTGAGAATTTCCAGGAAATGGCACATCATAACTTTAGGGGATTCTTCATGGGAGATTGGTGCGGTCAAGAAACATGTGCCGATCAGTTGAAGCAGGAAACGTCAGTGACCATTCGCTGCCTGCCATTTGATACCGAACTGGCAGGTACAGGTTGTATTGTTTGCGGTCGGCCGGGACAGCATCGCGCCTTATTCGCTCGTGCCTATTGAGAGGTTAACCCTATCGAAACAAATGACTTCGGGAAAATGAAGGTGTGTGCGGGTGAAAGAACGAGTCGCGGCGATAATTCCGGCGTTTAACGAAGAACAAAACATTGCATCGGTGTTGCGCGTATTAATGGCAGTGCCGGAAATTGATGATATTATCGTGGTCAATGATGGATCCACCGACGACACTAGTCGGGTTGCCCGTGAAATTGGGGTACGAGTCTTGGATTTGGCGGAGAATTCTGGAAAGGGGAGCGCGCTGAAAGCGGGAGCGGAACAAGTTACCGCCGATATCTTGTTGTTTTTGGACGCCGACTTGCTAGGATTAACAATAACGCATGTACAAGAACTTTTACGTCCCGTAATGAATGGGGATCATGAGGCCACCGTGGGCATTTTCGAGGGCGGCCGCACTTCTACGGATTGGGCTCAAGCACTGACCCCGTTTTTATCTGGTCAACGGGCCATGCGTAAGCAACTGCTCATCGGGGCCGACTATCTTGATAGTGCGGGCTATGGAGTGGAGCTGCAAATGCATCGTCAACTCAAACGGATGGGCAAAGAACCTTACGCAGTAATCCTACATGACGTGACCCAGGTGATGAAAGAAGAAAAAATGGGTTTGGTTAAAGGACTGGCCGCACGCATGAAGATGTATTGGGAGATTATTAAAGAAATCCCCCGTGTGTAAGTGAATGATTGTAGGAGGGCATTGGTGTCAATGGAATCTCGAGTGAGCGAATGGTTGTCAATGCACGGCTACCCCAACCAACCTCCGCCATTTGTGGCGCTGCAGTGGAACCCGCCGAACACGGTAACGGTACAGGTGGCCTATATGCGCTCGGAAGATGTTCGTTGGCAGGCTGCATTGGCTGAGGAATTGGGACGAGCCTGGGGCGTAGCAGTGGAATTTCAGGCGTATCAATGGCCGGAGTCTGCCATAGACCGGATCCGCCGCATTTGGGAAATGAGCCATGCCCGGTTTTTGACCTTGGTACCGGCTCATTGTCTTACCATTGGCGATGCAGCGGGGATCGACTGCGTTTTTCCCAATCGGGTGGCTGCGGACTTGTTTGAGAAATGGGGCGGGGAGGCGCGGTTGCGTCAATTTTGGCCCGATATGCCCGCCTGGTCTCACAAGATTAGCACACCGTCCCCCGCATGGCGGGATCCCGTGGTACCGGTAGCTGCGCCAGCGACTTCCGGGCGGGAACCGTCGCCACGAATTGGACGCGGGGTTCCCCGGACAACACCCGTTTCTTTGCGCAATCTGAGTGACTCCGGTGAGGTGACGGTATTAGGCAAGGTGTTCGGGGTCGACAATCGGGTAGCGCGAGACGGAGCGGTTCACTGGACTTGGTCTATCACCGACAATGAAGGGGCCATCCGGGTAAAGTTTTCGGAACGGCGGGGAACCCAACAGTCTTTGGAACCTTTCGGCGAAAGCTCCTGGATCAAGGTGCGGGGTGTGCTGGAGGTAGACAAGTTTAGTGAGGAGCGTGTGATTCGCATCAAAGACGCTGGGGTTGTTTCCGCTCCGCTAGCGGTGCATAGCGATACCAGTCGCATAGAGTTGCATGCGCATTCGAAAATGAGCACAATGGACGGTTTGATGACACCAGGGGACTTGTTTCGCTTGGCCAAGGAAGTCGGCCATACTGCGGTAGCTATTGTCGATCACGGGGTAGTGCAAACCTTCCCGGAACTTGAACAATTGTCCAAAAGCACCGGGGTTCAGGCTATCTATGGCATTGAGGTCAATATGGTGGATGATGCTGTGGCTTCGCTTACCGGCCCGCAGTTGGTAACTCCTTGGCCTGATACCCCAATTGTCGTGGTGGATGTAGAAACCACGGGTTTGTCCCCCAGGATTCACGACATTATCGAAATTGGCGCAGTGAAAATTGTTGGTCGGCGCATCACCGATCACTTTCACCGCATGGTGCGCCCTGAACGTGCCATTTCGCAAACCACCATGGAAATTACGGGAATTAAGGAGATTGATGTAGCCAATGCCCCGTCGGCTGCCGAAGTCATGGGGGAGTTTTTGGAGTTTGCCCAGGGATGCATTTTGGCTGCGCATAATGCACGATTTGATTATGGCTTTATCACCTCGGCTGTTCGCCGCCACTTGGGCCACGAGATTGATTTCCCGCTGCTGGATTCCTTAAACTTGGCACGCACTAGCGTCCCAGGATTGAAATCCTATGGATTAAACGGATTGACTCAGCATTTCAAAGTACCCTTGACCCAACATCACCGAGCTTTGGATGACGCTGAGGCTACGGCGGAAGTATTGATTAAACTTTTGACCGATTCCGAGGGAAATTGGATGGAGGAAGCCGAACTGCGCGCTCTGAAGTCCCTGGTTTTTAATATTGGGCGTCCGCAACCGGTGGTGGTGTTGGTAAAATCCCAGGAAGGAATTGAACCGCTGTATCGGTTAGTGTCGGAATCGCATTTGGAAACCTTTTACCGCGTGCCTCGGGTTCGCAGGTCTGCTTTGGAAAAAGGACGGGATTACTGGTACTTGGGTTCCCCGATTCATGGCGGGGAGATCTCTGAGGCACTTTTACGGGGTGACGGACAATCCCATATGGAACAACTAATCAGGTTCTACGACTACTGGGAGGTGACTCCTCCCGATGGATTAGGGAGATTGTGCCAAGACGAATTTTTAGCATCACCGGAAGCGGTCCAAGTATTTCTTCAAGAATTGATTATGATGGGGCGCGCAGGGAACAAGCCGGTGCCAGCGGTCTCGGATGCCCACTACTTACGTCCTGAAGATAAGGTGTTCCGGGATATTTTGGCGGCAACCGCCAAAGGCGAGTTGCATGATGCCTCTGACGCACTGCACTTAAGAACAGGAGACGAAATGCGGGAGGCATTTCAGTGGCTCTCGTCCGACGACCGGGATTATGTCGTGGATTCCTCGCCCAACTGGCTGCTCCAAGGGATCGAGGTTGTCAAACCGGTGCCGGACGGTCTATTTGCCCCTACTTTAGATGAAGCTCTAACTGTAATTCAGACTGTCCCGCGGCAACAGGCCGAAGCAATGTATGGCACACCGCTGCCGGCAATCGTGGCGGAACGCCTGGAGAAAGAAATTCGGTCGATAACCGATAACGGTTTTTCCAGTATTTACTACATTGCCCACAGACTGGTTAAGAAGTCATTGGACGACGGATACTTAGTAGGCTCGCGGGGATCGGTGGGTTCCTCTCTGGTAGCCACCTTGCTGCAGATTACCGAGGTTAACCCGCTGCCACCGCATTACCGGTGCCCGAAGTGTCAGTACTCAGAATTTGTGGATGAAGGCGCATATCATTCAGGATTCGATTTGCCGTCTAAAACTTGCCCCCGCTGTGGACAAGCGCTACTGGGTGATGGGCAAGACATTCCGTTTGAAACCTTTCTCGGGTTTGAAGGCGACAAGGTGCCAGACATTGATCTCAATTTTTCCGGGGAATACCAGTCGATCATTCATCGCTATACCGAAGAACTATTTGGCCAAGGGCATGTATTTCGGGCTGGGACCATCACCACCGTGGCGCAAAAGACGGCGTATGGGCTGGTGCGGGCCTGGGCCCGTGATGCCGGTAGGGAACTGTCGATGGCCGAAATTGATTGGTTGGCCAGTGGCATTACCGGTGTTAAGCGCACCACAGGGCAACACCCTGGGGGGTTGATGGTGGTGCCCCGCGATGAATCTATTTACCGATTTTGTCCGGTTCAGCATCCCGCTGACGACCACGCATCAGACGTGGTCACCACACATTTTGATTACCATGCCATTGAAGGCCGTTTACTAAAATTGGACCTTTTAGGTCACGATGATCCGACAGCGATTCGAATGTTGGAAGAACTAACCGGGGTTTCTGCGCGCGATATTCCCTTTCAAGATGCCGAAACCATGGCCCTGTTTCGTGATACGTCTTCCATCGAAGTCTCGCCGGATGCCATCAATTCTCCGGTAGGCAGCTTGGGGATTCCCGAATTTGGTACGCAATTTGTGCGACGGATGTTGATTGAAACGCGACCCGCTACTTTTGCCGAATTGATTCGGATTTCAGGACTGTCACATGGCACCGAGGTCTGGACTAATAACGCTCAAGAGCTTATACGGCAAAAATTGGCCACGCTTTCTGATGTGATAGCGACTCGCGATGATATTATGATTTACTTGCTGAGCCGAGGTTTGGCTCCCAAAGTGGCGTTCGGGATTTCGGAGTCGGTGCGCAAGGGCAAAGGGCTCAAACCGGAACAGGAACAGGCCATGCGTCAAAATCAAGTTCCTGACTGGTATATTGCATCATGCCGTAAAATCTCTTATTTGTTTCCTAAGGCGCATGCAGCCGCCTATGTCATGATGGGGTGGCGCATCGCGTGGTTTAAGGTTCATCATCCATTGGCGTTTTACGCAACATACTTTTCTCGGCATATGGATGATTTTGATCCGCAAGTAGCTGTGCTCGGCGTTAAAAGGGTCAATCAAACGATTTCGGATATCGAGGCTAAAGGTAATGACGCGACAGCCAAGGAGCGAGGACAAATTTCCGTATTGGAACTGGTGCGGGAGATGCTGGCTAGGGGCTATCGCTTTTATCCGGTAGATTTAATGGAGTCTCCAGCGGATAGGTTTGCGGTGCGCGACGACGGGTTGCTGATTCCGTTTGCGGCTTTGCCGGGTTTGGGCATGTCAGCGGCGGAAAATATTACTCAGGCACGACGCGAAGGCCCATTTCTTTCGATAGATGACTTGCGGCGGCGGGCGCATTTGACCAAAAGTGTGATTGATCTGCTGCGAAGCCAGGGTGCGTTGGACGGATTGGGGGAAACTAGTCAACTAGCCTTTTTTTAATGGGACTTTGTTGGCAACCTACGCTCATTGCAAAATTGCTATAATAAGCGGTGATGGCTTAGATTGGGGTTGCTATTATCAATTCGGTTGCGAATCACCATCAGGGTTCGGGTTGGCCTCGGACACTTTGGATTTTGTGTGCCGCTATCTTTATCATTCAGACCGGATATGGACTGATCCTTCCCTTGTTGCCGTTATATGCTGAGCATCGTGGGTTTAGTTTGCCTTGGATTGGGGCCATGGCAGCGCTTTATGCGGCCTCGTCATTTGTGTCCCAATGGGTATTCGGACGTTTGTCCGATGTTTTAGGTCGGCGAGCCTTGCTATTGTTCGGCTCATTGTCCACTGCGGTCGCTACCGGATTGTTTGTGCTCAAGGTGCCGCCAGGGGCTTACCTGGCGTTTCGTGCACTGCAAGGGGTTGGTGCCGGCGCTTTCATCCCAGCTGCCAATGCACTGGTTGGCGACTTGGTCCCCGACCAAAGAAGGGGCTCTGCATTTGGTCTGTTATCCTCGGCATCGATGGGGGGCTTTGCTCTTGGCCCATTTATCGGGGGGATCATGGGAAACTTTTTTGGGTTGCGGGCGCCGTTTGGACTGGGAGCGATATTGGCTTTTTTGGCCACGGTAGCAGTGTTTCAAGGAATGCCGCCGATAGGCCGGCAACATCGTACGAGGCCTGAAACCAACCGAAAAATAGGACATTTAGGGCGACCTCTGTGGACCCTATATCTGATAAATTTTGGCTGGACCGGATTGGTAGGCATGTACGACACGGTGTGGAGCCTTTATATGAAATCGCTTGGTGCTTCCAATTTAGTTATCGGGCTATCCTTCACGTTATTTGCCATTCCGCTGCTATTGTCGAATTTTTTGGGAGGGGCTTTGGCCAATCGTCCTGGATGGCGTAGAAAACTGATTATTGGCGGCAGTGTCTTAAACGCCATTACGGTGATTTTGTATATTATGTCCCAAAATGCGTGGCTTTCTATTGGAATTTCAGTATTAGAAGCTATTGCCATGAGTTTTATAGGTCCGGCGCTGCAAGCGTCGCTGCTTAGTCAGACGCCCGATGCTTGGCGGGGAACGATTCAAGGCCGATTTCAGGCAGTGGGTACGTTGGGCGCGTTGGTGATGGCCACCTCCAGCGGGATTTTGATGACCCATAATATTAAGACCCCGTTTTGGGCCGGCGCCACATTGCTTGTGGTTACTACGGCGATTTTCGCCTGGGCGCGAGGGAGTCGTTTCGATAAGAGTATCTAGAGGACCAGTGGGTTTAGGTTGTCGTGTCCTATGCAGTATGGTAAAATATCTACGTAAAGTTATTGGGTAACCAAAAGGAATAACGCAGTGGCGTTTGTTTTGGCGACTCAGAGTGGGGAGCATAGGCCCACTCTTTTCGCTTGACAGGGGCAAAGAGTCCGTTAGGGGGGATTGTTCGGTGAATGAGGATCTTATGACCGCACTCACTGATTTAGAACGCGAGAAAGGGATTGACAAAGAGGTTCTCTTCCAAGCTATTGAGTCGGCGCTAATCTCGGCTTACCGCCGGAACTTTGGGTCGGTTCAGAACGTGAGAGTTCGGCTTGACAGAGAATCCGGGGCCACCCAAGTCTGGGCGCAAAAGACGGTGGTGAAAGAAGTCCAAGATCATCGTCTGGAGGTTAGCCTGGATGAAGCATTGTCTATTCGTCCGGGATCCTTGGAAGGCGACATCATCGAATTTGAGGTTACCCCTAAAAACTTTGGACGGATCGCCGCCCAAACTGCCAAGCAGGTGATTGTGCAGCGGATTCGCGAAGCCGAACGCGGAATGATTTATGAAGAATTTGTCAATCGCGAAGGAGACATTGTCACCGGATTGGTGCATCGTACGGAACGCAATCTGGTCTATATTGACTTGGGCCGAACCGAAGCCATTATGATGCCCAGCGAACAAGTGCCGGGCGAAATGTTGCGTTCCAATGAACGCGTCAAGCTTTATGTGGTGGAAGTCAAAAAGACCAGCAAAGGACCCCAGGTTTATGTGTCACGAAGTCACCCGGGCCTGATTCGCCGTTTGTTTGAATTGGAAGTGCCCGAAATCCATGAAGGAACCGTGGAAATTAAAGGTATTGCCCGCGAAGCTGGGGCGCGCACCAAAATAGCCGTGTGGGCGGAAGATCCCAATGTGGATCCAGTCGGTTCCTGCGTGGGGAACCGGGGTGCCCGCGTGCAAGCCATTGTCAACGAGTTGCGGGGAGAAAAACTGGACATCATTCGCTGGGACCCGGATCCTGTGGTATTGGTGGCCAATGCCCTTTCACCAGCGCATGTCACCAACGTGGCGATAGATCCGACAACTCGAGCCGCTCGTGTCACGGTCCCAGACAATCAGCTTTCCCTGGGGATCGGCAAAGAGGGACAAAACGCCAGGCTCGCGGCAAAGTTGACTGGCTGGAGAATAGATATCAAGAGCGTATCTCAGGCGGCCAGCTCGGGCTTACCGGTACCGGGCGCCTCCGGTGTGGACGCACTTCCTGCCGAAGAGTACGATGGTCGGTGCGTCGCGGTTACATCGTCTGGACTACGCTGCAGAAACAAGGCGGTTCC
>JAMCTO010000215.1 GCA_023381095.1 Bacillota bacterium | reverse complement strand
AACCCGCGGCGAAAGCTTGAGAAATCGGCAGCCCTCAGGTGCCTTAGCGCCTGCTCTTCCGTCGTTTTGTGGAGGAACGTTATGGAGTTCCGTCAGAAAGCGTTCAGTAGCATCCGTGCGGCCAATCCGGTCGTTTAGTTCCGACGCCATTGCTTGTCGATACCGCGACGATTGATGTTGCCATCTTCATCGATCTGGAAAAGGTGAATCCATGCGTTGTCCACCAGTTCCCGCACCCTGTTATGGCGGGCGATCACGTCATCGATGGCGCGTTGTGGGGCCTCGATGATGACATTAAGGCGCATTGGCTCATGCATCCACCGTGCGCCGTCGTGCAGTGACTGCAACGCCAAACCCGCTCTCAAGTCTCCGCCGTTGCCTTCCAGCACACCAATCGAGCCGCCCACCACGTTATGCAGGACCTTATTGCCGCTGCCGAACCGATGATTATCGACCACTGACCCGTAGTATTGCATATTGATCCAATTGGCCACGATCATGGGTGCAGTCATAATCAACTGTAGCGTGTCAAAGTGGGCGTCATTGTGCCAGTTGTACTCATGCAAGAATGCACGCCCGGCCAGGTCGCGGTGTACAGTACGTGAACGCGGGGCCGCTATAAAGGTGGCATTACCGGCCAACGCCCATTCGGGGCGTACCTGTGCCCAGTCACGAGTGCGCCGCCGCATATCCGCATGAATCGTCGGCATTGGCACATCGCCGATCCCCAAAAACGTCGCACGCTCCATGCGAGTTATCTGTCCAGCAGTTGCCAACCACCGGTGCATTTTGGTTACGTCGGCAGTGTGCGATGATGGCACGTCATCGGTGTTGAACAACTGGACCTCATCCGTGGTTGTATCATGCAGCCCCGCCATAAAATAAGTATCGGCTGGGATTTCAATACCCTTGGCCACGAGACCGCGGCGGGTCAATGAATCATTGAGCAAAGCAGCGGCAATACGGGCACTGACCTCGCCAGACTGACCGCCGCAAGCGCCACAATCAAGGCCGGTGGCCTGCGGATTATTGACTGTGGTACTACCATGCCCAACAAACAATACCAACCGCGCGAAGTCTCGGACCATCCCCATATTCCGCAACACGAACTCCGCTACCGAAGGGCGATCAGTCTCGGGGATACCGGTCAGTCCGCCGTTCACGCACGCTTCTGACCCTAATTCTCCATGAGTCAGTACAGGCCCCAACCGTTCGTGGACCCCAACCGATAGACCCATGCGCTCGGGAAGCGATACCGGACGGGTCCACCCCATGCTGTCGCTAATGAGCTTCGGGGCCGACAATAAACCGACCGCCTCGACGAACGCGAAAGTTGATGATGCCGAAGTTTTAAAGGTTTTCCAAGCCTTGGCCACACGCATCCGTGTGTGCCGCTGAACGATCAGTTTGTCCGCCTCCCACGCATTTGCACTGTCTAAGCACTCACCAATGCGATAGGAAGGATTGAACAATATGGGAAGATGCCCCTTGGCCTCGACGGCGCCAAAAGGGAGATATTCCATTAGGATACCGAAAAATCCGGCAAAACCCAGTGTCTGAACCCTTGGTGCAACCGTCTCTAATGCACGCCGGTAAACCTCGGAACGCACGTCGATACAAAACACCGCCTGCACGTCGGCCCGACCTTTGTGTTCCGCCGCTCCCTGGGCGCCAATCAACGACATCGTCAGTTGTCTTTGATAGCCGACCTCGAAGGTTGTTTGCAACACTGCATCAATGTGGAAGCCGACATCGGTATGACCAATCGGTTTGGTGACCGCCGCCAGGGACTGGCGCCAATGCGTCTCAAGTGTTTCGCTATAGCACAATTTATAGAGCAAGGCGTCCCACGCAAGACGTATGGCGAGCAGATCCCGTATCGAATCATCGTGATCTCCCTGGAGTTCTGCCTGCCAACGTAGGTAACGTGTCCATCCCGCCCAACCGCCGATGCTCAATAACGCTGCGTACAGGTAATCGTCAATAGCCGCCGGCGGCATATCCAGTTCTCGCAACGCCCAAACAATGGCGCCTTGTGCGGTATCCGGCAACGCGGCCATCGCATGACGCATACCGCGCACGCCCATCATCCTCGGGCTCTTGTCAAAACACGTAAATGCGCGCCAGCCACTATAGAGCGATGTATCTCTCCAAGGCATCGACCATAGCGCTTGACCTTCGTCAAAATATGCTGCACAGTACCGACTGATTCGCTCGACGACGAAATTCGACCAGTCCTTTCCATCGAGTCCTCCCAGTACGTTCGTGACGAGATTGAGTGGTGTTACCGAAGCTGGGGTGTCACGGGCAAGCACTTGCTCAAAGGACGACACGTCCCACAAAATCCCTAATTGTTGTAACGCCGCCGCCAAATCGGCCCGTGTGATTCGGCCACGCGCAATTTGCTCGTGGTAGTAGGCACGGGGCATGCACAATCCCGTCCCGGTGATTCGTTCAAGTGTTTCGTGGGCCTGCCAAAACGCTTGATTACTTAGACCAAAATACGGGTTCACCGCCACGAAATTTTTGAGAGGCCACAAAGGTGCAATATGCTGGCAGGCTGCCTCCACCTTATCCATGACCTGCGATTCGTACGTCTCCATAAGGTTCATGATGTCACCTCCCATAAGTCATCTTCGCGTGTTGCCGGCAATGGCTCCGCAAAGTTACCTTGCCCGAATTTCCGCACCAATCGAGTGAAGAACATGTCGATATACAGGTCGTTGTAAAGATGTACATAGATCGCCTGCCAAAATGGGTGATGCAGGATTCGAGGCAGCATCTGTTGCACAAATAGAAGACCCACGAACACAAAGATGATGGCTCCCAAAATCCCATCATGGACGACCCCCGCTGAACCTTGGGCAGGGGGCAACGTCGCACCAAATATCGTGGTAAACAGGATGTCAAGGCCGAAATAAGCCGCGGAAATCAGAGCACTGAGGCTGATCATCATCCATAGGAAGCCTTTCATGCCAATTTTGCCCATATTCAACGCTTGCAACAGTAAGTGAGAGATAGCCACCGTCAGAATTATTCCCATAACAATCAGCGGAGTCTGTTGGAGCCACGGTACCCCAAAAACCAATCGCATACCGATGACTACCGGAGCCGCAATTATAAGACTCGCTATCGCCTTTCCCATCGTCGCGGCACGGGGCACAGTCGGTAACGCAGGTACCCGGAAGTGATCCACCACGCTACCCGACGAAAGAAAAGCATGGGCCTTGTAGACGGAGTGCGAGACAATATGCAACAACACCAGGCTGTAGAGACCAAGGCCGCATTCCATCAGCATGAAACCCACTTGCGCACAGGTGGAATAGGCCAGTGACCCCTTAATATTGGTCGTTGTCATCATCATTAGAGAAGCTGCTGCGATGGAAACTAGGCCCGTCACAATCAGTGCATCCCCGGTCCACATCGCCCGTGACATGATAGGAACCATGCGGAGGATCAAAAACGCGCCGGTATAGATGATGCCGGCGTGTAACAACGCCGACACCGGTGTCGGTGCTTCCATCACTTGAATGAGCCATCCATGAAACGGGAATTGCGCACTCTTTAGGACCGCACTCACAACGAGGAGGCCGCTTGCGATCTGCAAAGGTTCCGGCAGAGATCCGTGGATTCCGGCCAGTGCGGGCCCAATGCCGGCGAACTGCGACGTATGCAGTGTGTGAGCAATGAGCACAAAGGCTACTAACAGACTTGCATCCGCTATTCGGTGGAGCAGATATTTCTTACGGGCAGCAAGCACCGCGACGGGGCGCTCGCGGTAAAACGCCAGCAACTTGTGCAGGCACAGGCTGGTGACGATCCAGAAAATTAGAAATACCCACATGTTGCCAGAAGAAATCATCATCAAAAATGAACCTAATGTAAAACTTAGCCACCGATGAAAGCGCCCTTCGTGGGTATCGCCAACCAGATAAGTATACGCATAACGAGCAACGACCATGCCGACCAAGGCTACCAGCAACAACAGGAGCACGGTAAGGCTGTTGACGTCGGCGTTGACGGCTAGTACGCCCAGTCTTTCTGGCAAATGTACCGAAATGTAGGTCGTGGAGTGGGTCATTCCCACTCCATAGGTCACAGCCGCCAAAATCGCGCACAGCAAAGCGAACCAAGAGGCCCCCATTGTCAATGCCCTCATTAGTCTGGCGTGGCGGTCAGCACCGATACCCACAACAAGGCCCACCACGAACAAGGGCCAAGGCAAAATGAGCATAAGTGAAGATGTTATCATACTTGGATGCACTGGCATAGCAATAACCACCTTTGCTATTATCGTTGAATGTTGAAGGCCTGCACGCCAAAATCACCGAGATCATTGGCAAAAGGCCTGCAGTAACGGCACCTTTGCCAGCTTAATATTTATACGACATTTTTATCACGAATTAAATAGCGCTTTTTTATTATACGGAACAGCCTTCGACGATGCAACCGGTCGCGAGGTAAAATAGTCAATCCGCATCATTTCCCCGTCGATCTAAAGTCGCCTTGTCCGATATCCTGCCGTGGTTACCGAAATATGCCGCTGGGACTTTGCAGGTGTCCAACAGGACCACCGGGAGTCGAATGCATCGTCAGTATCGGCGTAAAAAGTGCAGATTGGTTCAGAAGAGCTGCGTGAATAACGGACCGTCGAACCATTTTGCTCAGATGTGGCCAGTGATTGACTTTGGAGTCGCACCCCACTCTGAAGACAGACCTCGGTTCGCACACTCAGGTTGTTTTTTGTATTGATGTCCAATCGCGAGGGTTACATCGACAGCCAGAGACGTGGAATTAGGCGACATATGGTGTGCTGGTAAACTCCCGTTTCCGGAACGATTTAGACCCGCGAGGACCGATTAGACCAAGGGGTGACCAAGCCTGGTGATAAATGAGGCTGGGCCGTCCTCCCAGACGATAAGAAAAGGAGCGGAATCCTATGTTGTTGGGGATTGGCTAGGGCTGGGCTGATCTCATCATACCATCGCAGTAGAAAACCGCACGCTATCACCGAGTATGGGAAGGTCCAATCGGGCACACCCCAGGATGCGTCCGACGCCTTCGACGGACGCATACTCGGCCCGCGCCCAACGGGTTCGGTATGGATGTGCTGATTGAAACTTCGCCAGCCCATGATCGACGATGGGGGGAGCGCGGCCAGCGTTTGTGGACTATCTGTTTTGGCTAACTCTTTTTGTCACGCCCTCGGTTTGAAGACGCATCCTCGCACCAGAATCCGGCCTCACCTTTTCTTTCGCGTTTGGTGTAGGCCCGGCGGTTTGGGCCGTACGCCCAACGCGAATCCCAGCCTATAGGGCTGAATCTAGTCGGGGCTTGCGTCAGAAGAGTCTCTCGGATCTGACGACAGCCGAGTGAGCCGAAGTAATGTCAATTAGCATTAGCGCCAACACATGGATACAACTCCTCCTCATCGGTCGTAGGGACCTTTTAGTGATGAGGAGTTACGTCGTCATATCAGGAAAACTTCTTTGCCCGCGTAAGCCACTGGAAAAATTGTCACCCAATGAGAGTTTCCGTCGTCCCATGAGAGCATGCAAGCATTCTGGCGCACGCGACGTCATGCAGAATGCGGCAAAATTGGCACTTTATCCCTCGCAAAATTGAGGTGCACCCCAAGCAGCTTCTGCTTTGGCCAATAGCACCGATTCGTCCACGTCCATCACCCTCTTGATGAAATTACCTCCGGCAGTTGACTATTGCGAATAGCCTGCGAGGGCTCCAGTACATTACCAGGCCCTAATCGCCGGATCCACTGGGTGAAAACCATGTCGATGTACAAGTTGTTGTACAGATGCAGGTAACTGGTGCAAGCACAGGCTTGAAACGACCCAGAAAATCAGAAAGTCCCAGATATTCCCGGTTGCAATCATTAACAAGAATGACCACAATGTGAGACTGAGCTATTGATGGAAACGTTCTTCATGGGTGTCGCCGTTCAGATAGGTATACGCATAACGAGTGACAACTAAACCGACCAATCCTACTAGTATCGACATAAGAATGGTAAGGCTGTTGACATCGGCACCGATCGCAAGCGTTCCTAGACCCTCGGGCAAATTGCGTACGATAACGTAGGATGGTGAGGCAGTCAATCCTCCTAGATATGTCCCCGCTGCCACAACCGCGCATGCCAAAGCAAACCCAGCGGCCCCGACTGTCATTTTCTTCATGAGGTGAGGATAGCGTTCACCACCTACTCCAACCACCAAACCTACCATAAATAAGGGCCAAGGCAATATCAATATCAGTGCTGATGTCGCATTACTCAGAAGCACTGTCATAGCCACAAATCCCCTCGGCCATATTTTCAAGGCAGTGGCCATAACCCATGTGGCTACCAAAAAACTTGCCCTATTAGTCGATTTTGATGGGTTGCGTTACGACATTAATATCGTGATAAAAAAATCGTACCTAATTATATGAAAATAACGTTGAAGATGCAACAGCTTTTATCGGGAACATTTCATATTATTGTACCTATGGTTTGGTAAGCGCATTGACATACGACATTAAAATCGTGATAATAAGGTCGTTTTGAATTATCGTTGCAGGGAATTGACCTACGTCAGGCCAGTCTGGGAATAGTTCCTTATACGCGGTTGCCTCATGTCTGACGTAGCTGAACAGATGCTTTACGTTAAGAGGAATCCTAAGCATCGAAATTTGGAGGACAGAGTTATGACCTTATTTTATCTTATTCGGCATGGAGAAACTGAGTGGAATCGTCATGGGAATCGCTATTGTGGACGCACTAATCTACCCTTGGCCCAAGCTGGGCGGGTGCAAGCAGATGCGTTGGCCGCATCCCTGCAAAACGTCCGATTCGATGCGGTGTTGGTTTCGCCGTTGCAAAGGGCGCAAGAAACTGCTCACCCTATTGCGAAGCAGTGTGGAATGGAAATGAAGATGGATGAACGGTTAAGGGAAATCGATTTTGGAGACTGGGAAGGATTAACTCAACAGGAGATTGAACAACATTTTCCAAATCAATGGGAGCAGTGGATTCAGGATCCGACTGCGGTGAGGGCAGGTGGCTGCGGGGAGTCGGCTAACGATGTCTTTAGCCGAATGAAGAGCGTTATTGTGGAGAACAGCAAAGATAATCTTCAACGTATTCTTATTGTGTCCCATAATACGGCCATTCGTCTCTTCTTTGTTGGAACATTTGGTATGCCTTTTACACGCTACCGGAATATAGAGATCGATAACGCTGGACTAAAACCCCGAGATGTCAATGAGGATGTCAACGGCAACAGCTTGAGTGAGGAGGTGGCCAGTTCCTGATATCCCCCACCCTTTATGGACTGTTGCTATTCAGCACTTCCATCCCATCCCATCGTCGTCAGATCAATGCCCTCCGAGGGTTCACAAAAATTATATTTCCCATAAAAATTGATGTGTTTCCAACTCACCGGACTCACGCGTTTGATGTGATCCAGTTGCTCCTGATTTCCCTGGCGTTCAAGCACTTGATTGGTCCCATGGGTATCGGTCGAGTGAATGGTCCGCCTGATGTCTGTGGGGTTGTTATAGAGTACATCAAAGACGTAGTGACTCTCATGATCATTTGCACCAAAAATGCGGATATTGATGGGCACGTGGTTCGCCACCAATGTATACTGGGCGATCCCTTTCTTCAAACCGAAATATTTCGGCGAGTGCCGCGATCGCAGAGTCGAGCACTGCGTCTCGAATTTCTGGCCATCGCTCGACGAGTGAATCTCTTCCTCGATGTCGTAATGGCGAAAGATCGGGAGTTGGGCCATGGCGTTGCTCACCCGATCATTCGCCGCGCGCAACGTTTCCGGGCGGAGGAAGTTATTCGCGGTGGTATGGAGCGTTTGATAATTGAGATCCGAGATGGATCCCATTTTGCCCAAGAAGGGATGATTAACGAGATCGTCGTAGCGGGCGTAGGGCAAGCTCCACGTGATGTCGCTCGCCACATCGTCATAAATTAATTCGCACTGCGCCGCATTCAGCACATCCTTTTGCAGATCCAGACTATGCTCGGGCGTGCTCGCCCGAGCATAACCGATCAACATCGGTGTGTTGTTTCTTTGACACATATTCGTATATTTAATAGTACCATAAGATAAAGCATTCCCAAGGTATGTCCCTTTGAACATGTCCTGCGTTTTGACCGAATAAGGGGGCAGTTCTGTCGAAGATATCCCCGCCAAAATAATGGGGTCACAAACGTTCGTTTTTGACGT
>JAMCTO010000214.1 GCA_023381095.1 Bacillota bacterium | reverse complement strand
AGGGGAGGATTTCATGTATCGCCGGTGGAAACGAAAGGTGGGGGGTATGCACGATCACTTTGTGGTAATTGGCGCCGGACAAGTGGGCCGCAGTATTGCGGCTGAATTGCGATCTCAGGGTGAAATGGTGGTTATGGCAGATATTGATGCGGAACGGGTAGCAAAGGTGGTCCACGAGGGGTATATCGCGTTTCATATAGAACGAATAGACCATGACGGTGGGGAAACGGTAAACCTGGCCGGGGCCCGGGGATTGGCGCTGGCCTTGCCTGATGACGCGCAAAATTTGTATGCCTATTTAAGCGCCCGGGATGTCAATCCAGACATTATGGTCGTAGCACGGGCGCAAACCGCTGAAGCGGCCCATTATCTTAATACCTTGGGAGTAGACCGGGTCATCTTGCCAGATGTGGTAAGCGGACGACGCATGGCCCATATGTTGGTCAAACCGGTGGCTCACGATTTGTTAATGGCCATCTTAAATGAAGAAGGTGTGCAATTAAACGAAGTAATGGTCACTGAAGACAGCCAAATGGCCTACCAACCGGTTGAACAGGTACGGCAAATATTTGGACAAGACGTGACATTAATAGGATACTGGCGCGAAGGGACAACCCACATGGGTCCAAAGGCCCAGGATCTGATACGGCCCGGTGACACATTGATTCTGGTGCAGTCAGATCATTGACTTGGTTCTTTTGGGCCGATTTAGCAATGGTGGAACCTCATGCTATAATTTGGGATGTCTGAAGGCGCTTTCCTCAACTACCCCGGAAAATCCGGAGCTACGACCAGGGAGCACTGTCGCAAAACAAGTGACCAAGGTTCTGAATACATCCTTCATAGTGAGTGCAATCGCAAGGGCTCCGTCACAAGACTTGGAAGATGAAGGGGAGGGGTCGCAAACGAAAGCGCCCTTTTATGCCTTGCTTGGCAAAATTGGCGTGTATCCAACGAATGGTTATGGGCATTCGTGGGTCATGAACGCATTAACGGAAGGAGGAGCGGGACTTTCTCGTCATGAAGACCAGAATTCCCCGCGCAAACTAATGAATTTAACCGAAGAAGAAGTGAGGCATGTGGCTCGCTTAGCAAGGTTGGCGATTTCCTCGACCGAACTCTCCGAAGCAACTCAAGCACTGGGACGGGTTCTGGATTATATTGACTTATTAAATGAACTGGACACCGAGGCGGTGCCGCCGACAACCCATGTTGAAGCTATTGAAACGGTCTGGCGTCAGGATCGGGTGGTGCCGTCGCTTAGTCCTGAAGAAGCCACGGCCAATGGCCCCCAGGTATCTTCTCACATGTTTGTGGTGCCGAAGATTTTAGACGGAGGAGAAGGCTAATGGGGATGATTGATTGGGATGCAGTCCAAACCGCGGACCATGTGCAACGTGGTGAAGTCTCTGCGGTGGAATGCGTTGAAGAGGCACTGTCCCGCATTGAAAGCACGAATCCCACCGTCCATGCGTTCTTGCATGTTGACGCGGAAGGGGCGTTGGCCAAAGCACGTTTTATGGACCACAATGTGACGCGGGAGGCTAAGGCAAATCTCCCATTGGCCGGGGTGCCGGTGGCCATTAAGGACAACATGGTGACGATAGACATGCCGACTACTGCAGGCTCGAAAATTCTGGAGGGGTTTCGGTCGCCATACAACGCAACCGTGGTGGAACTATTGGAACGAGCCGGGGCCATTGTGGTGGGCAAAACCAACATGGATGAGTTTGCTATGGGGTCTTCGACGGAGCACTCGGCCTTCGGGGTGACTCGCAACCCGTGGGATCCCACACGGGTGCCAGGGGGGTCCAGCGGCGGATCTGCGGCCGCAGTCGCGTCCAGGATGGTGCCCTTGGCGTTAGGATCGGATACGGGTGGTTCGATACGTTTGCCAGCCAGCTATTGCGGTGTATTTGGCATAAAACCGACGTATGGGCGTGTGTCACGATATGGACTTATTGCCTACGCGTCCAGTCTGGACCAGATAGGACCTTTGGCACGCAGTGTGCGAGATTTGGCGCGAACCCTTCACCTCATTGCGCGGCACGATGCAAAAGACGCTACATCGTTAGATGTGGGCATAATATCGGAAGCACCGATGCCGACCGCGCTACAGTCGTTGCGTATTGGTTTGCCGGAAGAATATTTTGGTGAAGGTATTGATATCCGCGTACGAACCCTTATCGAGAAAACTCTTGATCGGTTGCGCGAGTTCGGCGCGGATTTGATTCCCATTTCCTTGCCTCACACCCGCTATGCCATTGCGACATATTACTTAATTGCCCCAGCGGAAGCCTCATCTAACCTGTCGCGGTATGATGGAGTGCGCTATGGCTTAAGGGTTGCGGGAGACGACTTGATTCACATGTACCAAAATACCCGCCAAGAAGGATTTGGATCGGAAGTAAAACGGCGAATCTTGTTGGGAACTCACGCCCTGTCAGCTGGCTATTATGATGCCTACTATCTTAAGGCGCAGAAGGTACGAACCTTGATCCGGCAAGACTTCGACAAAGCCTTCGACAAGGTGGACTTGATAGTGACGCCTACGGTTGCAGATCTTCCATTTAGGTTAGGAGAGCGCGATCTCGATCCGCTCCAAATGTACTTAACGGACATATTTACCGTGACCACCAATTTAGCCGGAATCCCCGGGTTATCCCAGCCTATCGGATTGGTGGACCGATTGCCGGTAGGATTGCAATGGATGGGGCCTCCGTTAGCCGAAGACCGTGTGTTAAGCGCTGCCAGCGCTTTGGAGGCCATTTTGCCCACGCCTGAGTGGCCATTGTCTGGGGGGATTCAAGAATGACGAATCAATATGAAGTGGTAATAGGGCTTGAGGTTCACGTAGAACTTAAGACCCAAACCAAGTTATTTTGTGGATGTGCCAATGCCTTTGGCCAAGATCCCAACAGCCAAACCTGTCCAGTTTGTCTGGGGATGCCGGGCGTGTTGCCGGTGTTAAATGGCGAAGCAGTCGCGCTGGCGACTCGGGCGGCATTGGCACTGCACTGTACAGTAAATTCCCACAGCAAGTTTGACCGTAAACAATATTTTTATCCCGATCTCCCCAAGGCTTACCAAATTTCACAATATGACCAGCCATTGGCGGAAAACGGACACGTAACCATTCAAACCTCCATTGGCAAACGCGATATTGGGATTGAACGTATTCACATGGAAGAAGATGCTGGGAAATTGAATCATTTGGGGCAACGACTAGGGGACGCTGAGGGGTCTTTGGTGGATTTAAACCGTGCTGGCGTGCCCTTGATTGAAATTGTGTCCCGACCCGAGATGCATTCCCCCGAAGAAGCTCGCCAATATCTGGTTGAGCTGAGAACCATTCTTAGTTATTTGGAGATCTCAGACCTAAGGATGGAAGAAGGCTCGATGCGATGTGATGCTAACGTTTCGTTGCGGCCGTTGGACTATACCGGGTCTTTGGCGGATTTGCCGCGGGTTGAGATTAAAAATGTCAATTCGTTTCGCAACGTGCAGCGGGGCATTGAGTTCGAAATTGGCCGTCAAAGACAACTGCTGCAAACGGGGCAGAGAATTGTCAAAGAAACCCGAGGATTTGATGACGCCAGTGGCAGTACCTACAGTCAGCGCAGTAAAGAGGAAGCCAATGACTACCGGTACTTTCCAGAACCGGACCTGCCTCCTCTGGTTTTGAGCGAAACTTGGCTCCAGGATCAGCGAGAAGCTTTGCCCCAATTGCCGGATGAGCTGAGGCAATACCTGGCGCAACGCGGGGTTGCGGAGCGTGATGCCGAGGTGTTGGTGCAAGACCTGAACCTTTACCATTATTGGGCTCAAGTCGTGGAGTTAGTCCCCGACGTTCGGCTGGTCACAAACTGGCTGTTGTCCGATTATTCGCGGTTAGTGAACGCCAAAGGCTTAAGCTTTGCTGCACCGAAAGTGAACGCGGGTGGACTGGCATCCTTGCTCTCCCTGATTATCTCGGGCACGCTCTCGGGGAAAATGGCCAAAGAGGTTTTGGAGACCATGTTTGAGACTGGGGAGACGGCGGAGGCAGTGGTAAAACGTCTAGGATTAATTCAAATCACCGACCACAACGCCATCAAGGAAATTGTGTCTGCTGTGGTCACCGCCAATCCTGCTGTGGTCCAAGACTTTTTGAGCGGCAAAGAAAAGGCCCTAGCGTTTTTAGTCGGCCAAGTGATGAAGCAGACTAAAGGACAAGCTAAGCCTGATTTAGTGAATGCATTGCTTCGGGAGGTCTTAGCAACTTATGCCTAAAGTTCCGCGTGCCTTGCAAGAGGGGTCCCACGTGCGGATCGTGGCCACCGCAGGCCGGGTGGATCCGGCTCGATTAGACTTGGGATTGAGGACATTGACGGCACGTGGGTATCGGGTGACGCTTGGAGAGCATGTCTTCCATCAATGGGGATATCTAGCGGGACAAGATCAGGATCGCGCCCAAGATTTGATGGATGCCATTTTGGACGACAGGGTGGACGCCATATTCCTAGCCCGGGGCGGTTGGGGATCAATGCGCACCTTTCCCTATTTAGACCGCATAGATTGGAACCGGGTGCCCCCTAAAATATTGCTGGGATATAGTGATATCACAGCCCTGCATCTATATTTCCAGGGTCGTTGTGACTGGGTGACGTTTCATGGGCCAATTGCGGAAATGGAGTGGTCAACAAAAAACGGCGATGATGCGTTGCATTTGTTGACCGGCGGATGTGGGCTGATAGGTGATACGCCGCTGGAACCCATGAACCCATGGACACCTGATCACCTGGAAAACACGCCCTGGACTGGGGGCAATCTGTCGCTGGTGGCGGAAAGCCTAGGCACTCCTTACGCTGTGCAGCCTCGCGGAAAAATCCTCTATTTGGAAGAAGTCAATGAACCAATTTACCGCATTGACCGCATGATGACTCATCTTTGGTTATCAGGAGCACTTTTAGAGGTCAAAGGTGTGGTATTCGGAGAGGCGACCCAATGTGACCCGCCCAAGGACATGGCCGAGTATACCGCGGCGCATGTGGTGCGTGATATCTGCGAACGAACCCGGATTCCCCTTTGGTGGGGACTGCCAGCGGGACATGGCCCTCGCAAGGTAACCGTCCCCATGGGAGTAAACCTCTCCATCAGGGACCATCAGGTATGGTTGGATCAGCCTGCGGTCACCGTCAATGGCTAATTCCATCAAAGTTCATATTGATCGGATGGGGCAACATGGGGAAGGGGTGGCGCGTGATGATGAGGGCCGTGTCGTCTTCGTTGCGGGAGCCCTGCCTGGAGAAAATGTTGAAGCCGTCGTCACCGAGGTACGCAAAAATTTTTCTCGAGCCCGGGTGATTGAGCGTCTGTATTCGTCGCCTGCACGGATCACGCCTCGGTGCCCCATTTTTGACCAATGCGGCGGGTGTGCTTTTCAACATTGGGAATATCGTGAGGAATTGGCCTACAAAGAAGACCGTGTGCGCCAGGCGTTGTTACGCATTGCAGAAATCCCCAATCCGGTGGTGGATCCCATCGTGGGGATGGCGGATCCGTATGGATATCGCAATAAAGGGCAGTTTCCCTGGGGTGGAGTGCCGGGTCAGGCATTTTTGGGTCTTTACGCCCGCGGGACTCATCGTGTGGTGGCTGCCGACCATTGTGACATTCAGGACGTAAAGATTAATGGCCTCCTCCTCCAGATCAAAGCCATGGCTAATGAGTTGGCGCTTCCTCCCTACGATGAAGGGACCGGCCACGGAGTTTTACGCCATTTGTTGTTACGGTCGTCTGGCCAAGAACAGCGGATACTGGCACTGTTGGTGGTGAGCCGCTGGGATGATCGTTTGCAACAACTTGCCGATAGGATGGTCGCGAACTTGCCCCAGTTAGCCGGAGTAGGGGCGAATTTCAATGAAGTTCGCACTAATCGGGTATTGGGAGCGGAAACCCGCCTATTGGCTGGGCAACAGAATATTCATGAAAAAATTTTAGGGAAGTCGTTTGTGGTTTCGTTCGAATCCTTCTTTCAGGTTAATCCTGTGCAAGTGGAGACATTGTATCGATTGGCCATTGGCGCGATTCCCGATCACACTCGGGTGGTCTGGGACTTGTATGCGGGTGTGGGTACTTTGGCTATTTTGGCTTCAGAACGTGCAGCCCAAGTCAAGGCCTTGGAAGTGAACCGTCAAGCAGTTCTAGATGCTGACGCCAACATTGCCGAGAACGGGATAACCAACGTCGTGATGGTATTGGGCCAAGCCGAGAAAGTCATTCCCGTATGGGCCGCTCATGATCAGGAAATGCCAGGTGCTGTGATTTTGGATCCACCCCGCGCGGGGCTGTTTCCTGATGTGATTAATGCGTTGAACAAGGTGCACGTTAACCGATTAATCTATGTTAGCTGCAATCCCGATACCCTAGCCAGGGATATCGGATTGCTGAAACAGCACTACCAACTTATGCGGGTGACGCCGGTCGACATGTTCCCGCGCACCGATCATGTTGAGGCGGTGGCGATATTAGACGCGTCCTTCGCCGTTGGTATTAGGGGCATGGGCCAATAGATAGGGTTTGGCAATAAGCCATGCGATCCACGCAATTAATATCCCGGCGAAACCAACCACTGCCCCATACAACTCGCCTTTGGCGAGCGGTGACACCACTAACGCAACGATAACAATCACCATCACAAAAATGGTGGTGTAGGGAAATCCCCAAAGTTTATAGGATAATTTCTCCGGGTGGTGTTTTTGCAGATAAGGGCGGTAATAGAGGTGGGTCAAAAGCACCATCAACCAAATGAACATGGCTTGAAATCCGGTCGCGGTGACCAGATAGGCATAAGCCTTAGCCGGCAGCAGATAGGCTAAGACAATGGTGAGAGCCAAGAGGCCTGCACTCATCCAAATGGCATGCGTAGGCAAGCCTTTATTGTTGAGTTTGCCCAAAGTCTTGGGGGCATGACCTGCGTGCGCTAATCCATACAACACACGGACATTGGAGTACAAGGCAGCGTTCATAGTAGAAAGTACGGCGAACAGCAATACAATGTTCATAGTTAAGCTGCCATAAGGAATGTGTGTTGCGCGCAGCGCCAGGATAAAGGGACTAATGTGAGACGACATATGGTTCCACGGAACCAATGCAAGAATCAGGAAAATGGCACCCAGATACATCACGGTAATGAGAAGCACCGTGTTGCGAACGGCTGAACGAATGGTTGGAGTGGGGTTTTTGGTCTCCGCGGCAGCCAAGCCAATGACCCCGGTGCCAGCGTAGCTAAAGAGAATCAGGAGCATAGCGGGCATCGCTCCATACCATCCATTGGGCAACCACCCTCCGTAAGCGGTAAAATTATGCAGCGGGTTGGCAGGAATTCGCGAACCTGGGAATACATGAAACAACGACAAGATGACGGCACCGATGAATGCTAATACGGCGGTGGTTTTGACCCCTGCCATAATTCCTTCGATGGTGCCAAAACCCCGCACACTAATGAAGTTAATAGCGATAATCAGGACAGAATAGACCAGCGACCAAATCCATAAGGCAATGCCGGGAAACCAGAGCCGTGTGAACAAAGCTGCAGCCGTGACTTCGCTGGACATGGTTAATACGCTGGAAAACCAAAAAATCCACCCGGTGACGAATGTCCAACCCGACCCCAGCACTTGTTGGGTATATACTAAGAATGATCCTGGGGTGGGTGTAGCAATCGACATTTCCGCTAAAGCGGAAATCTCCAGATACATTGCTAACACACCGGCGGCGAACAGACCTAAAGAAACCGGGCCCGCGTGACGTATGACCAAGCCGCTGGCCATGAAGAGGCCAGATCCCATTATTCCTCCAATGGTCAGCAAGGTTAACGTCCCTGAGGTGAGATCTTTTTGAAACGCTTGCCGATGTTTGGCTTTTGTATGCCCTGACCGACCCGATGAGGTTCTAATTCCCAATACAATTCGTCCCTTCTGGTTTAGACTAGACTGGATATGTTGGATATTGTCATCTAGCATGCGGCGCTCACTCGGACCTTATACCAATCGATGGCAAGTGTCCCTGGGGCGCCTAAATCTTGCAAGGAAGTGACCTAAAGCGTGAATTTAACTGAGGGAAGAACCGTTTTGTACTCGCGCACCGAGATGACGGAATTAGTGTTGCCGGGTGATTCCAACATTTTGGGCAATATTTTGGGTGGCCGTGTAATGCACTGGATTGACTTGGCGGCTGCCATGACCGCGGCGCGTCACGCGGGACGTGTGGCCGTCACGGCATCCATTGATAGTCTTGAGTTTCTCCATCCGATAACGGTAGGCCAAGTGGTGCATTTAGTGGCCCAAATTAACTGGGCCGGACGCACGTCTATGGAGATTGGGGTCGAGGTGTTTCGGGAAGATTTAACGATTGCAGACATTAAAAAGACCAGTACCGCCTATCTGACTTTTGTGGCCTTGGACACCGACGGACATCCGACCGAGATTCCGCGTCTCATTCTTAGCACACCAGAAGAAGAAGCGCGATTTCAAGCGGCCGTGACACGGCGGGCAGAACGATTGCGGCATCGCCAAAAAGCTCAGGAAACATAATACATCGGTTGGGGTAGAACGTTTCGTGTTGAGGGCGTCCATTCCTGGGGGCAAGGATAGCAAAATCGGCTGATCGGGGGCAAATATGACTGCACTAACGCCCCCGAACGCCACTTAAAGTGGGTCAGAGAATTTGAGAGCGACTGATTTTTAACCATCGACTACTTGTGACGTTTTCGGTTCCTATTGCTGCTTTCAATACGGGCATTGTTCTGCTACTAAAAACATAGACGAATGTATCTATGCTAGAGTTTTCCTGCTTCAACGTGTCCCGCCTCGCCAAAAGCTCGCTACTACGGTGGATGTGACACTCCACAGGCCTGAACCTCCGCACGGCTAAAGCCGGGGGGGTCCTATTTGCGAATTCCGGCAGCCTCTTCTTGGCTCTCACAACCTCTTGTCCCAAGCCTAAATCGGGTTTACACAAAACTCTTGACGCTCCCAGAAATCACGCGTGCCATCGAAAGTCCGCGTGCCTCGCGAATT
>JAMCTO010000213.1 GCA_023381095.1 Bacillota bacterium | reverse complement strand
TACAGCCATCCCCATTTCATCCCCACACTCGGCAGACACTCAAGAATATGAAACTGGGACCAGGGGTTGGACGTTTGCCGGCTGACCCAATATTCATCCCACCGCGTGGCGTGGTAGAGCGCCACAAAATCCCCTCTGGCTTGCCACATCAAAATCTCAAGCCAGCTTGCCGAGGTTCCCTCCGACAACTTTGTGACCAACCCATGCCCCTTCTGACGTTTGAGATAGGCTGACCCAAACAATGCCACGGTCAAGGCTTGCGTGAGCATAAGAGCACTGTAGAACATCAGGGTAGGACGCGTGAGTTCCGACACGGTGAGCCCGACCTGATAATATTCTTTCGATTGGCGAACGGCGGCGGTTACAAAACGCACGTCCTTCTCAAAAGACGCCTGCCCCTCGTTACATTCCTGTGGATAGATCGGCTCCAAAGACAACACGCGCGTCAATCAGTGCGGAATCTCTCCCAGGAAACAAAAGGAGCTTGCCGCAACTTAGTGATGCCTAACCGGGCATGCCGATCTGATTCCCAGATCAAGAAATGCGACCAGAGATCCCCTAAGGCGGCTATACGATCGAGCATAACGCGGGACGTCAAAAACACGGTGTTGCCAGTCCCGGATCTGCTGTTTCTGATTGTAAGGGATTCAACCCCCGATTGACCGGGCTGACGGGGCAAGTAATGTCTCGCCTTTCCCCGCCCGCTTCGCGGCATAGAGCGCCCAATCCACACGCCGTGCCGTTTCCCAGACATTTTCCCCCGGACGGCATGGGGCTAAGCCGGCGGAAAAGGCAAAACCGGGGAGAGGTCCACCGGCGTCATTTGACAGCACCACAGCACCCGTTCCACCGCGATCCGAGCTTCCTCACAGGTGGTCTGGGGCAGCCACCAGCCCACTTCTTCGCCGCCCAATCGGCTCAGGTGATCTGCTTGTCGGGCCTGATCCCGCAAAATGCGGCCCCAGGTCTGCAACACGGCGTCCCCGGTGCCATGCCCATACTGGTCATTAATCTGTTTAAAATCATCCAGATCGGTATACATCATCACCCAGGGCCGCTGTCCCCGCATTTGCACCGCCGCTTCGGAGTGGACCCAAAAGGTTTCGCGCCGCAAGAGGCCAGTCAGGTCATCCACAATGGCGCGACGTTGCCAAAAGGCCACCAACCTGTGCCACACCACCCACTGCAACCCGAGCATCAAGATCGTAAACAACCCGGTATCGATGACGAGAGCCTCCCACAACCGGACATGATCCAGATCCGAAATACCCAAAATAGCCCAAACAGCCCCCCCTCCCAACAACAGTCCCGTCACCAGAATGCTTCCCGCCAGCCACCCGTGAATTCGTGACAGGGCCGGGGATGGTCGAGAGGGCCCCGGAGTGGGCATGACAGCCGGCTTCTTTCTTCATGATCCTGAGAGGATCCTTCATTTATTCTCCGTAACTGGTTCGACATTCTGGAGGAATGATCTTGCTGGGGCGCGGGAAAAAAATTTGCCAAATGAGCAACACTCAGAGGGAACCGGGGCCATCAGGGACGCACTGTTGCGCTGATTCTCTGAGGGACACGAGCTCTTTCGGTGGCTGTCCCGCTGGCGTTAGCTTTCCCGCTGATAACCGGGCTCTGGTTGGGATGCACCGAGAAACGGGCATGCTATATTGGAACGGAGAGGTGGAGGCGGTATGATGTCACGAGATATTGATGCGCTGATTGGGACGGCCATCAATACGTGCTGGAGAGAACGCATTACGGTGCCCACTTTGTTAACGGTACTCATTCAGCAACAACCCCCGGGATCTTGGGTGGGACCCGTGACGCAATTGTTTACGGACGTTCCCGTGTCGGCATTGCAACGGTTTGCCGCACGCCATGCTTTGTCCGTCACGTTGTTGGGCCAGTATTATGGTCGATTTGTGCGACCCCTCGGGGATGTGAATGACGAACTGGAAAGGTGGATCCATGAACAATTGGGAAACCTTGTTTGATCAGGCGATGACGTGTTTGCAAAGCATTGCGATGACCGGATCCCCCTGCCGGATTGGACATTTGGTGGGCGAACCGCGCTGATGTTGCGGTATCGCCATCGAAATAGCCAGGACATTGACCTCTTTCTCCTGGATCCGCAATGGCTGCCCATTTTGTCACCGGAACGCAACGAACGCATTGAGTCCCTGGTCATGGATTATGAAGAAAGTCCGACGTGGCTCAAACTCGTGTTACCCCTCGGAGAAATCGATTTTATTGTGGCTCCCGCACTGACTTCTCGCTCGTTTGAGCTCACCTCGATCCACAATCAGTGTGTGGCCGTAGAAACGCCAGCGGAAATTATCGCGAAAAAACTCCATTATCGCGGGGCTGCGCTGCGATCGCGGGATCTCGTCGATCTGGCTGTCGTGGCGGATCGAGATCCCACAAGTTTATGGGTGTCACGATCCGCTTGGATTCACGATTTGGAAGCCATCCGCCGTCGTCTTGACCAAATGACGACCCGCTATCAATTGGAGGCTCCCCACTTAGATTTGTTACCAGAGGGGGAAAGGTATCGCCACCGGGCCTGGGACATAGCCCAGACTTTTGTGGAACGGGTTTATGCGGCGGAACAAGACCGCAAGCAACCCAATGCCGACAATGAATACGAGCCAGACTAGTCCTCTCTGACAATAATGGGCTCGTGAAAAGAACAGTTCCCCACCTAAACGGAAAACGGAGCATTGTTCGAGAGTTTTTCTTCACGGAAGCAGCAGGAGTTTTCCCACCCTTGCGCGAATATTTTTCTTATCGTGAAAGGAGCCATATTAGCATGCCCAACCGTCTCAAGGAACCCCATGCTAAAGATCCCCGCGAACTCGAGTCAGGCCCGTGGCAAGCTCGCATGACGTATTATGATCCGGATACCGGGAAACGCCGGGAGACCACCCAAACCTTCCCACGGAGCGGGAAGCCAAAAAGTGGAGCCGGGAACAGGAGATGACCTATCGGGAAGATCCGAACCGAAAACCGCCGAGTGAAGAAAAATTTGGCCCATTAGTTGCGCTAGTGAAAGATACGTTCTGGCACACGTATCCAGCACTGGTAACAGGGGAAGAATCTCAATTGAAAGGATTCCCAGATAAGACTAGGGTGGGAGGATCCGACACTCCCCGTTAATGGAGAGTTTTTTCTTGAGCACCACATCGGCAAAGAAGACCCCCGCCACTTTATGAACCAAAGAAAGGATCCCTATTCAATTCGCGTATTACAGCTTGGCCTTCTATGGGCTCCCAAGACACAGGATAAAGCCATTCGTGAGAATCCGGAAGCTCTGACCAAACCTGTAAATACTTAATATCAAATCCCCCGAACTGTCTCCGGTCATCCACAGAAGCCCACTTTCGCTCGTCGACTTTTTCGGCCCCCCTCTTCTCTCCTTGGGGACCGCTCATAAAATTGTGCATCCGGTCTCCTGCGGTCGGGCTGTGTTGATAGCGTTATCTCCGCCCATGTGGATGGAATTGTGGATGGTAGGCGTTTTTGCGGATGCCGCCGCAAAATAAAAAACCCGCAATCGCTTGCGGAATAATGGTTTAGGGTGGAGCTAACGGTGGGACTCGAACCCACGACCTACGGTTTACGAAACCGTTGCTCTA
>JAMCTO010000212.1 GCA_023381095.1 Bacillota bacterium | reverse complement strand
AACACCGATCCGGGGGGTCACCTTGCACACCTCTGCAATCGCTACTCAATCTGCATTGTTGGCGGATGAACACGACCGACGAGTCGCCGTGTTGGTGCGACTTCAATCGGATAATCTTGTCATGGCCGATGCTGGGCACGTATCGAGTATTTTGGGTCAATTCGGTCGGAGTCTCGACACCTTGGCCGGTTACCGCGAAATTGCAGAAGTCGTTTTGACGGCGGCGGGACAGCGCATGGATTTAACCGCGCACCAACAATGGTTGCGACACCATACCTCTGCGCAATCCTATCAGCACTATCAAACGGTATTGGATACTGTGCCGCCAACTCAAGCTCCCACACTAACCTATGTGGCCGCCATTGTGTTTGATCGCAGACGTCTGGAAAGATTACCGGAAGTGACGGCTTTGTCGCCGCCGGACCGCGGGGACGCTGTGTATCGTGTAATAGACCGCCATATGATGAGTTTTTGCCAAGCCAATCTCGAATTGCATCCTGAGATTTTACCTCCACCTCAGGCTATGCATCTGCTGACACGCCTTTTGCGACCTGACGCGGTGGACGATGTGTCCACATCCACGTGCTTGAGTGACACTTGGACCCCTGGGACTCTCCATGAGCAGTATCGCCAGATTGCCGTCGACGGCATTCCACATGCTACGTTAATCGCTCGATCTTTACCTGGGCTGCCGGTGACTGAAGACTGGCTTCATCGCCTCACACCTCCAGGGGAAGCCGATTGGAGACTGACCATTCGCTTATCGCCCCATGATCCGGAAAAAGCGGCGGACACCCATCGCCAACGATTTACGGATCATAAAGTCCATCAAACCGCCTTGCGACAATGGGGGTTCGAATCTTCCATGGAGATGACTCAAGATTTGGCGGATGAAGGCGAGATGTTGGTCGAACATCAAGCTGGATACACGACATGGGACGCACGATTACTAGTGACTCTGCGCGCAGATAGCGAACCTGCACTGGAATCTGCATTGGCGTATACGCATTCGGCATTGCATAAACTCGATATTCACGCTCAACGCGCTAACGGCCAACATGTCCCGGCTTTTTGGGCTTCCATGCCGGGCCCACAATCTACCCAACAACTCATACAGGGTGCAGCCACGCGGGCCACCACACGGCGCATTCGCAGTTTGCTGCCGTGTTTTTATCCGACCGCAACTGGGCCAGATGGCATTATTTTGGGTCAGGAAGCTTTTACACGCTCACCTTTTATCTGGCATGCACGGGGCATGTTTGCTCGGGGATATGCCGATGACCTCAATGTAGCCATGGTGGGTCGGATCCATATGGGGAAAACAGCTCTAGCTGAAGTCATGGCTCGCCGACACGCTCTATTGGGTTATCGGATTTTGATGATTTTTGTGAAACCCGAAGGCGACGCCTTTGCTCAAGCCTTGGGGACGCAACCTATTCGGCTTACGCCTGGCGGTGATATTCATCTCAATGTTTTAGATTTTGGAGCCGGTTCAGCTGGTTCGCCGCGCGATCATGTGCGGGTTTTACATGCCCTGGCCCGGCGACGTTTAGGCCAGCGCCTCACCCCAGAACAGGCCGACGCCCTCACTGAAGCAGCGCGAATCACATATTTGCACGCTGGTTGGCTGTGGGATGGCGACAGTGTCCAACCGGATGCGCACATGCCCATCCTGTCCGATCTCATTACTGTTTTGGGAGATTTAGCCGGGGATACAGCTCGGCAAACAACGCAAGTGCGTGATCTCTATTTAGCCCTCCGCACGTTGACCGATGGTCCATTAGCCGGTTTGATTGATCAGCCGACTTCCGTGGGCATGGATCTTACGCACCATGTAGTGCTCGATCTTTCTGCTTCTATCGCGGATCCTGATGTACGGGATATTTTGTATCTTGTGACTATGAGCTGGGCTTACAACTGGGTTCGCCGCACAGATTATCCCACGATGTTTATTGCCGACGAAGCATGGTCCTTGTTCAGAGATCCGGAAACCGCTCTGTGGCTGCAAGCACAGTGGAAACTCTCACGCCAATGGGGCGTGGTCAACGTGTTTATTACTCAGGATTTTTCGGATTTGGAGCAAGCAGGCCCCACGGCTTTAAGTCTTTTTCGCAGTTGTTCCACGCGTATCATTTTTCGCCAAAGCGCTGACGACGCGGTGAAACTTCAACAGTTTTTGCATCTGAGTGATGTACAGCGTGAGAATATTGTGCAAGCAGCGCCTGGACGGGCTTTGTGGTTGGTGGGTGCTCAAAATCCCCATGCTTATCTGGTCGATCATCGGTTTACGGCAGAGGAACGCCAGATGACCTATACCGATGGAGCCATTGAACGAGAGATGGCTCCATGATACGCGCATTGGGATGCTTAGGCGGTTTATTCACGGGAGCTCTCGGACTGGTGGCGGCGTTTATGGCTCTATTGTTGCTCGCTGGTGGGGGCGTGGGTGGCAACAGCGGGCCATCTCATATTTCTTTCGCTGTCCATCCCACATCTTCCGGCCATGTCTCTGCGCCGCCTCATTCGTGGTGGTCTTATTTTCACCAAGCCGCCATGCGCTTCCATGTGCCCATCGCACTACTCGAAGCGATTGCTTTTGTCGAGTCTGACTACGGCACCAACGATGGTCCCTCTTCCGCCGGAGCTATTGGACCCATGCAATTTGAGCCTGCGACATGGCAGATAGTGTCTCAAAACTTAGGGTACTCCACGACTGATATTTGGCACCCACAATCAGCTATCATGGGCGCAGCGTGGCTTTTGGCTCAAGATGGGGCCACCACTTCTACGGGCCTTTCCGCCGCGATTTTTGCGTACAATCATAGCGCAGCATACGTCAACCAGGTTCTTGGTACCATGCACATCCTGCAACGTTTAGCCACTCAAGGAGGTGCCCCGTGATTCCCCGATCAATATTTTGGTGGGTATTCTTGCCGGTTTTTTCTTTACTTGGACT
>JAMCTO010000211.1 GCA_023381095.1 Bacillota bacterium | reverse complement strand
GTTTGGGATTTTCGGGGCAGAATGAGAGTCTTGCGGGCCTCGCGAGAGTGCATCAATATCGTCGCGCTCTTGGCACATCCCATGATCTAACATAACTGGCAATTTGTGACTCACAATATTAAGGCGCACCCAACTGAATTGCCGTCGCTGGGCTCTTGAATGGAACGCAGTGGTAGTGTCCGTGGACTACCGCTTGGCCCCCGAGACCCCCTATCCGGGTCCAATTCAAGATTGTTATCGAGGACTTCATTGGATGCACCACCGTGCCCATGAACTGCACATCGATCCCCGCCGGATGGCTATGTATGGATCTAGTGCCGGCGGGGGATTAGCTGCAGCCACGGCCTTAATGGTGCGGGATTATGGAGGCCCACATTTGCGGCTCATTATGCTTAATGCCCCGATGCTGGATGATCGCAATTCTAGTCCATCGGCCTTGAACTTTGCTGATGCACCGACGTGGTCTCGAGCGGATAATCTTCGGGGATGGCAAGCTTATTTGGGAAACTTATGGGGCAGCGACACGGTCATGCCCTATGCGGTTCCAGGACGTGCATCCAATCTTCACGGTTTGCCGCCCGTGTTCATTACTGTGGGCAATATCGACGTGTTTCGCGACGAATGCGTGGAATTTGCCTCCCGTTTGATGCGTGATGGAAATGATGTCGAACTCCACGTGTGGCCTGGGGTGTTTCATGCCGCAGAGCAATTTTCTCAAGCGGCGATTGTAAAAAGGATGGCATCGGAAAATCAAGCGGCGATGATTCGGGCGCTTTCTAGTTGAAGGGGCGGTTTTTGCTGGCTTCCCAGCGGGACTCTTGATTGACACCCGGTACAGTGACCTTTATCATGAAAAGCATCAGATTTCTACCAAATTCTTCGCATATCACGGATTTTGCAATACCACTTGAGCAAGTTGGGAGGCATTAAGCTTGGACATAAAGCTAGTGAATATTGGCTTCGGTAATATCGTCTCGGCTAACCGCATCGTGGCGATCGTGAGTCCCGACTCAGCTCCCATTAAACGCATTATTACGGAAGCTCGGGACCAAGGGGTACTAGTGGATGCAACCTATGGCCGACGTACGCGTGCCGTTATTATTACCGATAGCGACCATGTGATATTATCGGCTGTGCAACCAGAAACCGTTGCTAACCGGTTGAGCAGTCGCGAGACATCGTCGCCCGAATTAGAAGAGGATGACGATGACGAGGAGGAAGCCGAATAATTTATGGGCCGTCGACTAACGATACAAGAATTGACCAACCAGACTGAAAGTAAGTATGCGTTGGTTGTGGCTGCCGCCCGTAGAGCTAGGGCGATTATGGACGGACACCAACCGCTGATGGATGCTACAGCGACCAAGCCGGTCACCATAGCGTTGCAAGAAATTCATCAGGGTCTCATTCATGTGGAAGTGCCTCCAGTCGGAATTAAATAGTAATGCGCATTATTGTGGGCGTGTCTGGCGGTATTGCTGCTTACAAAGCGGCCATAGTGGTATCTAGTCTAGTGCAACGAGGACATCAAGTACAAATTTTGATGACCGACGGCGCAACCAAATTTGTTCAGCCATTGACGTTTGAGGCACTATCGGGACGGCCTGTCGGGATTTTGGTAACAGATCAGCCTGCGGGGCCGATTTCGCATGTGAAGTTAGGTCAGTGGGCAGAAGTTTTGGCCATAGTGCCGGCTACACTGGGAATTATGTCCCGTTTGGCGTTAGGTCAGCCTAGTGATCTGTTATCTCTGACCTATATGAGTTACCGTGGACCTGTTGTCATAGCACCTGCTATGGAACCTAAGATGTGGCTCCATCCCCGCACTCAAGAGCATGCGGCTAAACTTTCCGCCGATGACACACAGATAGTGGGACCGGTGGCCGGCCACGTGGCTTCAGGAGATGAGGGGGTGGGACGGCTTGTGGATCCGGATTTTTTGGTACGGGCCATTGAACATGCAACCGCTCCCAAGGCGTTGTCTGGCATTCAAGTGTTGGTGACTGGAGGCGCAACCTGGGAACATTTTGACCCGGTGCGCGCAATAACCAATCCGTCCACGGGACGGATGGGGTTTGAAATGGCCCAAGAAGCCGCATTTTTAGGAGCTCGGGTCACTTATGTGCATGGACCTCGAGCGGCTGACTTTGGCACATTGCACCCGGCCGTCACAGCCATTCCGGTAGTTAGTGCGCAAGAGATGCGCCAAGCCGTGTGGGATATCGTAGGATCGGTCTCCATTGTGGTGGCGGCGGCGGCAGTATCTGATTTTCGTCCGGTTGCGTCAGCTAAGCAAAAATTACATAAATCTGATATAACCGGGCATTGGGAGGTCACCGCTAATCCGGATATCCTTGCGGAATTGGGACAGGAGTATGGTGGCAACAAATTTTTAGTGGGTTTTGCTGCGGAAACCGACAATGTTGTGGCTTCGGCACAAAGCAAATTGGCGGCAAAGCGTCTGGACGTGATTGTGGCCAATCCGGTGGGGGCGAGTCTGGGGTTTGGCAATTACGAGCATCGTGGCCAGATCATTGATAGGTTCGGTGGCACTGCCGTAATCAACGAGGGGTCCAAAGAGTTTTCAGCCCAGCAGATATGGAAGCGCCTCGTTGAATTATATAGTCAAGAACAATAAGTTTGACCGCCCATTTTCCGAAATAAGACCGGGAGACTATTGGGAAAGTGATGCCCGCGTCGTTGTGGCCAACGACCGACAACTATTTGCTGGATGGATCGGCGATCATTACCCGCTTCACTGGGATTGTGGCTATGCGGCAACTACGCGCTACGGGTCGCCAATTTTACATGAACTGGCTGTGCTCAGTTTCGCGTTCGGTTTGGTACCGTTAAAAGCACCGCAAGTGATAACTTTTTATGGATTGAATCGCCTTATGTATGTTGGCGATGTCGTCATGGCTAGCGTGCGGGGATTGCAAAACAGAAAAGCGGACTATGGGCGGGATAGTGACGGCTCGGTTAGAGACTCTGCTTTCGAGAGGAACGCGAGCTATGGTCGCAGAAATTTTAATGCTAGTGCAGGTTGACGAATGAAAATTGCACAGGTAGTCATCGATCGACCGGTACGCGGATTAGATCGGGCGTGGTCCTATGATATTCCGGAAGGACTTCAACTGACCCCCGGCACCCGGGTGGAAGTGCCGTTGGGAACCGGCAAAGCGGTTGGAATTGTGGTAGCGATATCCGACACCAATCCTACCCAAATTGAGTTGAAATCCATATCAGCCACCTTGGACCCGTATCCGGTATTGACTCCGGAAATGATTGATTTAGCGCATTGGATGGCAGAGCGTTATGTCTGTTTTCTTCCGCAAGCATTGCGGGCAATGATTCCGTCGGCGGTTCGGCGTGGGATAAAGGCCAAGGTAATATGGCATTATCAAACGGTGGGCGAACGTAGCGGAAGGTCCAGTCTCAAGCAAACCTTGTGGGAATGGATTCGTGAACATCCCCAGACCACGGATGAGGAGATGCAGCAGGCATTCCCCAAGCATAGGCCTTTGCTTAGAGCGTTGGTTGCCGAAGGGTCGGTTTTGGCTACGCAGGACGTAAAAGCCAAAAAATTGCGCACAAATCCGTCACCTTACCACCTCAATACAGACCAGTTGGCGGCCATCACCGCTATTGGCGACTTGCCTGGCCAGGAGTGGCTTTTAGAAGGAGTAACAGGCTCTGGTAAAACCGAGGTCTATTTGGCGGTTTTGCAACACGTGTTGCAACGTGGGGGTCAAGCCTTGATTTTAGTTCCAGAAATTGCGCTGACGCCCCAAACATGGGAACGGTTTAGCGGGCGATTTCCCGACTCCACCTATGTCTGGCATTCCAATTTAACGGATGGGGAACGTGTGCAACTGTGGCAGGCGGTGCAAACGGATGAGCCGTTGGTGGTAATTGCTGCTCGCTCGGGCGTGTTTCTCCCGTTTCAGAAGTTGCAGTTAATTGTCATTGATGAGGAGCAGGAAACCAGTTATAAACAGGAAGACCATCCCCGCTATCATGCTCGGGAGGTAGCGGTGCGTCGGGCGGCGACTTTTGGTGCTACCCTAATTTTCGGTTCCGCTACCCCAAGTCTCGAAACAGCATGGAAAGCGCGCCAGGGACATATCGGATGGATTAAACTGCCAAGCCGAGTGATGCAGCGCAGTCTGCCAGAAATGCGCGTAGTAGATATGCGCCAGGAGTTAGAGATGGGTAATCGGGGCATGTTTAGCAAAGTTTTAATTGACGCCATTAGCTTAGCACTTGAGCGGGAACAACAAGTATTGCTGTTTTTAAATCGCCGGGGGTTTTCAACCTTTGTTTTGTGTCGCTCTTGTGGACAGGCGCTGGGCTGTCCTCATTGTGCGGTTACCTTAACCTACCATAGCGACCATGATCACTTGCGGTGCCATTATTGCGACTTCGCGATGCCGATGCCGACTCATTGTCCTATGTGTCACAGTGATAAGATTCGCTATTTTGGGGCGGGAACCGAACGTGTCGTGACCGAGGTGCAACGTCTGTGGCCAAGGGCGCGCATAGTGCGCGCCGACCGCGACAGCCTTACCTCGCGTGACAGTTACTACCAGTTGTATCGCACTTTTGTCCAGGGGCAGGCTGATGTGTTAGTCGGAACACAAATGATTGCCAAAGGCATGGACTTCCCACGGGTGACGGTGGTGGGCATTGTGGCTGCGGATTTGGGACTGCACTTTCCGGATTTCCGCAGTGGCGAGCGCACTTTTCAACTGCTGGTACAG
>JAMCTO010000210.1 GCA_023381095.1 Bacillota bacterium | reverse complement strand
CATTGGATAATGTGCAAATTCCCTTAGACGACTTTCTTCGCGCTGTGGGGCCATGTGTTCAAATCATCTCGTCACGCAATACTGGCGATAGGCAATTTAACCGAATTCAGTTTCTGATGCAGGAACCTCACGCTGAAGATTGTCCTGGTACTCTGTGGATATGTCCATCCCGCACAGCCTCAGAGCATATCGTCTTGGATCGTTGGATTCTGTCGCTCAGTCGATGGGGTGCGCCAGGAGTTATCGTGATGGGGGATCACATTCCGAGTGCGACGCGTTTATTAAGCGAGCGATTACAGTTCCCCTTGATGATCATGATGGTGGACGCAATGGGCCAGGTGATGGATGCCGCGTATCGTCTGCTGGTCGGAGCGGATAATCGCCGGATGCGAGACGAACTGGAACAGATGGATCACATCCAAAGAGCATGGCGTGTGAGCTCCCGCTTAGAGGAGTTTCAACGGACCCTCGGCGAACGGGGAATTAGCATTACCGTATCACCCACAGGGGAATCGTCTGCGTTCCAGGTGTACTGGGGGCGGGGTACAGGGGAGCGGTTTTCGTTGGAGCCACCAACGCTTTCGCGACGTGTGGTCGACCAGGTCAGTTTAGCGATTGGCGTATTTCTCGACCTTGATGCAGCGGAAATTGAGTCGGCCCTCCGGCACCGTGCCGAATTTCTATTAGAATTGCTCGTCGACCCGCACGTGCCAACTGGGTCTGTCATTCGGACAGCCGCACGTTACAACCTAGATTTGGGTCGAATTCACACCGCGTTCATTTGGGATCTCGACCAGTTTCGGGAATTTAGCGAACAGGCCACCACGGAACAGACCATCTTGAGAATCAAAGGCGATGTTCTGGAAGCCGTTGAAAATGATGCCCAAAAAGTGTTCGGTCACGGGATGGTGCTTCCACATTCGGATGAATTTGTGCTTATTGTAGAAAGCCGGGAACGGATTAAGCCCGAAGCGGCACTCGCCGGCGCCGTGGTCATGCGTGACCATCTGAACTCTTTATTAAAACGGCATGGAGTAGCGGGGATTACTTGTGGCATCGGATTTCCCTACGATGGGCCGGACGGACTGCGCAAGAGCTTTGATGAAGCCCATGAAGCCTTAACCGTGGGACGGGCACGATATGGGTTTGGAACGATTGCCCATTTCAAAGATCTGGGATTGGAACGGTTTTTATATGGCTGGCTCGACTCGCCGCGGTCCCGAGAACTCGCGGAAGGGCTCTTGCGACCTCTTCTTGCCGAGCCTAATTCCCGGGATCTGTTTGAAACGTTGGAGGTGTACTTGAATAGCAAAGGACGCATGGCCACCGCCGCGCAAATTCTCCACGTCCACCGCAACACCTTGAGGTATCGACTGGACCGGGTGCAACAACTGCTTAAGTTGAATATCGACGATGCTGCAACCCAGCTGGTGCTCCAGTTGGCCTTCAAAGCCCGTCCTGAACTGCACTAGCAATCTCGTCAAACATTGTGCAAAATGCTGAATGAGTTAGGCACGGTGATGTGGAAATACTTCCTTAGAAAGAAAGGAGGTATGATTCAATGCAGGATCATGGGGAAGATTTCCCACTGACCCGAGTACCCGAAAATGCGCGATACGGTTGGTTTTCGGTCGCCGTTCAGCGATTTGGGCAAATGTCCGCTCTGTCTCAGTTTTTATTGGGAGCCACCCTCGGCTTTGGGATGAAATTTTGGTCTGCCTTTTGGGCCTTGACACTCGGGGCGGTGGTACTTGAAGTCGTCTCGATCATAGTGGGCATTGCGGGGCAACGGGAAGGGCTGTCCACTTCACTGCTGGCGCGGTGGACAGGATTTGGACGGTACGGTTCTGCGATGATTGGCATCGTTATCGCGGTGGGACTAGTCGGGTGGTTTGGCATCCAGAATGCGGTGTTTGCTGAAGGACTGGTTCAACTGATTGGAGGGATGCCACTCTGGTTGTGGTCGATTCTTGCCGGCGTGGCCGTTATTGCTATTGTTACCTTTGGCTTTCTCTCAATGGGATGGACGGCTTATATTGCCGTGCCCTTGTTTCTAATTCTTGCAGGCTGGACCATCATTAATGGACTGAGCCATCATGCGTTGCATCATCTAGTTATGATGGCCCCTCCTGGACCGCTCTTGACGTTAAGTCAAGGGACGACACTGGTGGCGGGTGGATTTATCATCGGGGCGGTAATTACCCCAGATATGACCCGCTTTAACCGGACGGCGGGAGATGTAGTGAAGCAGACGATCCTGGGCATTACATTGGGTGAATACACCATAGGGTTAGTGGGCGTATTGCTGGCGCATGCGGTGAGGAGTTCCAACGTGGTGTCAATTGTCTATTCCACTTCGGGATTGATTGGCACCATCATTTTAGTGATGGCGACGTTGAAGATTAATGACTGGAACCTGTATTCCTCCACGCTCGGAATTGTCAACGCAATTGACACTCTTTTTGACAAAAAAGTGTCCCGTGCCAAAACGACCTGGGTCATTGGGGGCCTCGGCACGATTCTGGCGGCTGTCGGGATTTTGCAACACTTCGTAGGGTTTTTGATTATTCTCGGTGTCGCTATTCCGCCCATTTCCGGAATTATGCTCACCGACTATTGGATTCTTGGTCGGCACCGGGACCAATTGGACCGGAGCCTTTCCAAAGGAACATTGCCCGATCGTATGGAGCTCTTTAATTGGCCCATGATTGTGGCCTGGGTAGGGTCGTTCTTATTGGGGTATTTCATTCAATGGGGTATTCAATCGATTAACTCGTTAGTGGCGGCCGTAATTTTATACTGGATCTGTTCCGTCATCAACGCCAGAATAGTGAATCAGCCCAAAATGGTGGAGGAAACTGCATGAGAACCATTACCGTTGCCGATTTAGCCGATTTGTCGGTGGGAGCCACCTTATTGGGAACCGGTGGTGGAGGGGATCCCTATATCGGATCGCTGATGACCGAAGCGGCTATTAGCCGCTTCGGACCGGTGACCCTGATAGACGTCGATGAACTTTCCGATGAAGGTCTCGTCATTCCCGCAGCCATGATGGGAGCTCCCACCGTGATGGTGGAGAAGATTCCGAATGGCCGAGAAATCCAGACGGCTGTATCTGCGCTGGAAAGAACGTTGAATCAAAAGGCTATCGCAATTATGACGATTGAGGCGGGCGGGATCAATTCCATGATCCCGCTGGCCGTGGCCGCCGAACTGGGACTCCCGGTGATCGACGGAGATAGTATGGGACGAGCCTTTCCGGAGCTTCAAATGACGTCGTTTCACGTTCATGGCATTCGTGCGACACCAATGGCTTTGGTGGATGAAAAGGGCAATCATCTTATCATCGACGCGATCGATAATCCGTGGACGGAACGCCTGGCACGCACGGCGACTGTTGCTGTGGGCGGTGCGGCGATTATTGCACTGTACCCGATGACAGGACGCCAGGCCAAAATGACGATGGTGCGAGGAACCATGGGTAAGGCTATGGAACTCGGTCGATTACTCCGAGACACCCGGTTGTCGGTCACCGAAATCGGAGAAAAACTCTCTGGGGACCATGGGGCCCTGGAACTTTTTTCGGGTAAGGTGGTCGATGTGGAGCGCCATAGCGGCGATGGATTTGCTCGCGGTACCTTGTCGTGTAGCGGGCTCGGCGCGTACGACGGATCGGTGCTGCGCATCGAGTTTCAAAATGAGAACCTCATTGCGCTGCGAGATGGCATCGTGGTGGCCACGGTTCCCGACCTTATTTGTGTGCTAGACCGGGAGACTCTCATGCCCATTACTACCGCCGGACTGCCCTATGGTCAAGGTGTTACGGTGTACGCGTTTCCTTGTGACCCGGTGTGGAACACCCCAAAAGGAATGGAAACCGTGGGGCCCCGCTACTTTGGATACCAAGTGGACTACACTCCACTGCAGCGCTAGATTTTTGCTTCCCAAAACCTTTCACTTTTTATAGGAGGACAAGAATGAAATACCGACTAGGCATTGATGTGGGTGGCACGAACACCGACGCGGTTATCCTGACCCCCGACGACATGGTCGTAGCCAAAACCAAAACTCCTGTGACTCGCGATGTGGTGAGTTCGATTCGTGATGCGGTACGCGCCGTGCTTAAAGATTCAGAGTTACCCGCGGATGCCATTTCGCATGCGATGCTGGGGACCACTCAAGTGACAAACGCCATCATTGAACGCCAACGGTTGAACCCAGTGGGGATGATTCGCATTGGTGCTCCTGCAACGTTGGCGGTACCACCTTTGACCGGATGGCCCGCATCATTGAAAGAAATGGTTCAACGGGCCAGTATCATGGTACGGGGTGGTCACGAATTTGACGGACGGCCCATGGCACCTTTGGGACTGAATGACATCAGAAGGTTCTTGGATGAAAACGCGCACACTTTGTCGTCGATAGCGGTGACGGCAGTGTTCTCTCCGGTCAACGCAGAGCACGAGTTAGCGGTGCGAGACCTCATTGGAGATGAATATCCTCATTTGACCGTTTCCCTGTCTCACGAAATTGGCTCTGTCGGACTTCTAGAGCGAGAAAACGCGACCGTGCTAAACGCCGCAGTCGCCGAAGTCGCCAGCATGGCAGCCAATGCCTTCGAAGATGCCCTTCGAGAAGTCGGGGTCGAGGCCGCTCTCTTCTTTGCCCAAAACGATGGGACTTTGATGGCAATGGACTATGCCTTGCGTTACCCCATCCTGACTGTGGCTTGTGGACCCACCAATTCGATGCGGGGTGCTGCCTTTCTTTCCCGATTGGATGATGCCGTAATCATTGACGTGGGTGGTACCTCATCGGATATTGGGATGATTCGAGGAGGTTTCCCTCGCCAATCATCACTGGCCGTTGAAGTGGGAGGAGTACGAACCAACTTCCGCATGCCGGATTTGATTGCCTTAGGTCTTGGAGGGGGATCCCGGGTTCGGGAATCGGAAGAACGAGTCACGGTGGGCCCGGATAGCGTAGGCTATCGGATTATTGAGGAAGCTCAGGTATTTGGCGGTGATGTCCTTACCTTTACTGACGTGGCCGTGGGTCAAAAGAAAGCCCACATCGGTCATAGGAACCCGACCGTATCACAAGATCTCAGCGAAAGAGCCTATCGTGAGGCGTTGCGTATCATCGAAGAAGGCATCGACCGCATGAAGACGAGCGCCGAACCAGTTCCTCTCATTGCCGTAGGGGGTGGTAGCGCGCTGTTGCCAGATCGGTTGGAGGGAGTTTCCGAAGTGATTCGACCGCTCCACTTTGACGTAGCCAATGCGATTGGTGCAGCGATTGCCCAAGTGTCAGGGCGGGTGGATCGAATTTATGCCATGACTGGACGTTCTCGTGATCAGGTGATTCAGGACGCCATAGCAACTGCACAGGCGGATGCGGTGCGGGCCGGTGCCGATCGAAACACCTTAGAGATTATCGAAGTCGAGGAGATCCCGCTCGCATACTTACCATCTAACGCATCACGGGTGCGCATCACCGTGGCGGGGCAATTGGCGGGGGACCCTTTATGAGTTGGCAAATCGGAATTGAGGACTTAGACGCCTTAGCCATCGGGGCGGCAATTCTAGGAACCGGAGGTGGAGGTGATCCCTATATCGGGCGGGTGATGGCAGAAACCGCCATACGTGAAAACGGATCCGTCACGGTCTATAACGTGGATGACTTAGATGATGATCGTTGGGTCATTCCCATTGCCGGCATGGGAGCTCCCACAGTGCTTTTCGAAAAAGTACCCCGGGGAACGGAGCCGGTTGCGGCATTTCGACGTTTAGAAGACCACCTCGGGGTGCAGGATGCCTTCCCTTGTCCGATTGAGGCAGGAGGCATTAATAGTATGGTGCCGCTACAAGTAGCGGCACTCCTGAAACGGCCGGTCGTGGACGCTGACGGCATGGGGCGCGCCTTTCCCGCACTCTACATGCAGACCTTTCATATTTTCGGTATACAAGGCACGCCTGCCTGTATTGCGAGCGAATTCGACGACTTCGTCATATTGGATCACCTTCATGACAATTACGCGTTAGAGTGGATTGCACGTGGGATTACCATCCGAATGGGTGGCCATACTTTTTTGTCGCAATTTCCGATGCGGGGACATGATGTGAAACGGTCCGCGATTCGCGGCACCCTAAGTTTGGGTTTGCGGATTGGTAAGGCAGTGCTTTTGGCCGAGAAGAATCATCGGGATCCTCTGGAGGCTGTATGCGAAGCAACGCATTACGCAGGATACGGACGAGGGCAGATTGTGTTTAGTGGGAAAATCGTTGAAGTGTCACGCCGCACCGCTGATGGATTTGCGCGAGGTAAAGTCCGTATACAAGGACTAAATGCCGACCGGGACCAATCCTTTGAGATTGAGTTCCAAAATGAGAATCTCTTAATTCGTCACGAAGAGCGTATTCTCGCGATGGTACCCGACCTGATCACGGTACTGGATTCCCACACGGGTCTTGCGGTAACCACGGAACGATTACGATATGGGCAACGTGTCGCCGTTTTGGTGATACCGGCACCAGCTATCATGAAAAGCCCTGAGGCGCTTCAAGTTTGGGGACCTCGAGGGTTTGACTACGATTTTGATTACGAAAAATATTTCGGCAGATAATTCATAACCTAGGGACTGCCATATATGGCGTAATATGCCATTGATCAAGAGCGCTCACGCCCCTAACGCCTCCTACAACACAAGAAATTCCTGTCTATTTTTGCGATGATCAAGATGATCAAAATGTGCATTGTTTACGACAGACCCCTGAGTTTATCAAAGGCACCCGTTTGCTAACCCCCCTTTTTAAGCTCATCGATGCCATCCGGAATCCCAACCGGTCTTGCAGGGTAGACCGGAGGAATTTCACCTACAGTCCCCCACAGAGTTCGGCCTTGACACTCTCAGCTCATCCCCCGCTTGCCGATGTCAAGGCCGTCCCCTTCGCGGACTCCGCTTATAGGGTTTTCGCTTTGCATCACCGACAGGGTTCTCACGTTCTATGTTCCAGCCCGGACCAAGCTCGTGCCCCCTATACGCCGGATGCCGCGAAGGCCGTGAGTAGGTGTCGCCTTCGCTGATCTGGAGAGAGGGAAAAACCCTCAATTGTGACATCATAGTACCGTACTTGCGACGCGAACTGGGGTTCGCTTGTCGCTCACCTTCTTGGACCCCACCTGACCACCCGATCTAGCCGAGCAGGTGGCCGTGGCGTTGCACGCCTCAGGTCCGCCCGGCGGTCAATCCCCAGCGGACCCGTCTCGCGCGGGCTCTAGCGAAAATTGACCAAGCTATGGGGGCCTTGCGGTGCCGTTATCCGCCGACCGGCGTCAAGCCTTTACATTCCAAAACAAGGCCCTCAAAGACCCGTGCCGCATTATTGCCATCAATGGGGAACACTGGCTACGGCAACGCCTCGCCCTGGTGTATCCGGATCCCCGACATGAACGCACCTTAATTCGCTGGCTGTTAGGGGCGGGCGGAACAG
>JAMCTO010000209.1 GCA_023381095.1 Bacillota bacterium | reverse complement strand
GTGTTTACCGCAGTAATAATACAACTTTTTATTTAGGAAATCCTGCATGGGTAACCATTTGTTGGGCAGAATTATCCGTCTAATTTCGACAGCAATACATGCGCTCTCAGCATCCTGTCGACACAATATGTAGTATGTTTGTCGAATGGTTACCCAACATTACCGATATTGATCAGGGCGGGACACAAATGTCCCGCCCTGATTTCATGCGCATATTGGGAAAGTTCGATAAAGAAGAGGCCTCTTCACCCGGGGATAGTGTTCCGCGGGTGAGATGACTCAGAATTTAGGAACGGTGGAGGATTTGCCGGGACTGCTCTTTCAGGTAATTGAGCTGAGCTTCGACTTCCTTGGCTTCGGGACTGTTCTCCAATGCTTTTCTGTACAATGTCACGGCGTCAGTGAGCCGTCCTTGCAATTTGGCCACATCGGCTAATCCCACTACCGCGCGAAAACCGGGAATCGCACTGTCATAAGAAACAATGCCGCGATAAGAAGGGGCCTGATCTCTCGATTGAGCAAAGGAGACTTTGGCCTCATCAAGCATTCTCACCGCAATCGTCAATTCCACCCGGCCTTTCAGATACCATCCTCCCGGGAACTGCGGCATATCTTTAACCAGACGCTTGGTTACCTGCAGCGCTTCTTCCAGACGGTCAAGCTTCAGCAAGGCTTCGGTCAAATAGGAGCGCACTTCAGGCACCCGTCCGTAATTGGGATTGCCTGCGGCCAATCCTTCGGCCTGATACAAGGCACGCACCGCTTCTTCTAATTTGCCGACTAAATAATATTCCCGACCCAAGAACCCCCATGACGCAACGTCCCTGGGGTCTTCTTCCACGGTTTTTCGCAAGAGTTCGATATTGCGATCCAATTTCTTCTTTTGCAACATGATTTCCGGCTCATAACCGCTGTGATGAAGGCGAATACGCACGACCGGACGGTTATACACGGTTGCGAATACCCCTCCTTGGGGAGGACCAATCTGTTCATGAATCCTTCCCCACCATCTTAAGCCAAAGCGGGTGGGAAAAAGGCGGGACATATCATAGTTGGGTTCAATTGTGGCTCCCATGTGATTCACTTGCACAATGCGGAAGATGAAGGGAGGATCTTGGTGACTAAAAAGCCCTCCTATCACCCGGGGAACACCAATATCCTCGTCTTCCAAGACTTCATCACCGTCGACAAAAAGCACCCAATCCCCGCTCACGTGAGACAAGGCCTCATTGCGGGCCGCCCCAAAATCGTCCTGCCAGGTAAAAGAGAACACCTTGGCTCCCGCATCTTTGGCTAAAGCCATGGTGTCATCATCACTGCCGGTGTCGACGACAATCACTTCATCCGTCGCCTTCAGTAACTGTTTTACGGCGTCGGCAATCGTAGCCGCCTCATTTTTCACAATCATGGCTGCCGAAACCGAAACCTCGGGAACCTCCAATAAAGATTTCAACCATTTCGGGACCTGTCCATTCACATAGGCTTTCAACCGCTCTTTGGTGCCGGGTGCCCAAGCCGCCGCCGGATCCAAAATCCAGGCTCTTTCGTAACAAGCCCAAGCCTCTTCTTTTTTATTTAAATGCTCTAAAGCTTCGGCCAAAAACACCCATAACTGGGCTATGGCCGGATTTTCTTCCAATAATGAGACAACTGTTTCCTGCACTCGAGGATATTGTTCCTGGCGCAACATGTTGGTAATTTCCTGCATCGTTTCAACCGTAACCGGTGTTGTCGCAGGTGCCATAAAATCCATACTCCTTCCCACTCAAAACATAGAAAAATCTCCGAACCAGACGGTCTTCACTGGTCCACCGTCCACCAAAAGGAGTCCGGGCTCCTGATATTGAAGGAGGAGGGCGGAATAGCGCCCTCCTCCTGACCCCAGGTTATAGTAACAGATAATAGGGTTTGTCTGCCACCATCAACTACTGGGATTAGTCACTCAGTCCGGTCACATCACCCGAATAGGTGTGGCTAGAAATCGTCGTGCTGGCACTCACCGATCCGCTAGCAAAGATAGTGGAACTGGTCACGACATCAAAGGATGCCGTCGATTGCCCCGATGCAATCGTCACTGAAGTAATCGGGACGCCCGAAGCGGATTCGAGAGTGATGCCGGAACTTGCCGTGAGACTCACCGTTGTACTGGAACTGGTGATGATGGGGTTGCCTCCCGCATCCACCAAGGTGACGCTGGCGGTATAAGCAGTAGCGGTGGCAAGGTGCTCATTGTTGGTTAAAGGCGAGATAGACAAAGCCGAAGGTGGCGTGCTGGCCACCACGTCAATGGACGCGGCACCCGATGCCCCCGTGCTGTTGTCCTTAATGGACATGGTAACCTCTCCCGCTTTGCCTGCCGTAATGGCAGTGCCACTCAATAGCGCACTCACATTGTTCAGCGTACCGCTAAACATCTCGGTATTCGTGGAACTGTTTGTGGTGACGGTCACATTGCTCGTCGAGGAAGTGGGAAGACCCATCAACCCGGAAGCATGATCCACCGTAACTATCACATTGTCCGTTCCGTCCACAGTAGAAGATACCGGATTATTGTTGGAATCCAGACCCGCT
>JAMCTO010000208.1 GCA_023381095.1 Bacillota bacterium | reverse complement strand
GAATATCGACTCCCATGCCAAAGGCTGTGGTGGCCACGAGAATACGGTGGGTGCGATCGAGAAACGCCTGATGCGCCGCTTGTCGCTGCGCTGTCGGTAATCCCGCATGATAGACGCCAACGGATGCGCCACGTGTAGTTTGCAAATGCTGTGCCCAGCGTTCAGTATCGCGTCGCTTATCGGCGTAAATAATGACACGATCTTGGGGATTGAGGCGATCCAGCCATTGATGCACATGTTGCTGTTGTGCCAAACTGTTAGACGGATGCGACAGGGCCAATGCGAGATTAGGGCGATCTAATGGGGCTTGAATCACCGTATCCACGTCAAACAACGTGACAATGTCTTGCCGGACGGCAGGTAGCGCGGTTGCCGTGAGAGCGAGCACGGGGGGATAGCCGCATTGTGCCCGAAGTGCTGGGATTTGACGATAGTCGGGACGGAAATCCATGCCCCATTCGGAAATACAGTGGGCTTCATCGACATAGAAGAAAGAAATGGGAGACGCCTAGAGACCTCTACACAACCACCCGATCCCTGCTGTGATCGTTGCCATCCGGCGGCATTCTTGCCGCCTCCGAGCCCGCGCCAGCACAGCATGCCTAGTCCATCACGACGTATAGGAGCCCCGATTCCCCTCCTTGTAGCCCTCAAAGAATGGCGGCGCGTCACCGCTATCAGTCGAGGGCTAGCAGAAACAGACGTTCTGTCAGATACCGCCGTCAGCGCCTGCATTGCCCAATTGCCCCGGACGGCAGAAGATTTACAGTCCATTCCCCTGACAGAGTTACAACGACAACAATTTGGAGCAGCCCTCCTTACTTGTCTCGCTCCCTATACCGCACAACCTGGCCTGTCCCGCCCTACACCGGAGACCCCGAGAAATTCCCAGCACGCCCGCCAAGGATTATGCAAACTATTGTGGATGGATCCGGCTCCACATGTCTGGCCGCTGATGCCCCGCACCGTCCAATGGCACGATCATACGATTACCGTTCTCGATGCGTCGGCAACCACCATCCTCACTTTTACGGCCGACCATCTGAAAATCACGGACCAACGCTTAGAAGCCACCCGTATCCATCCTTCCCAGCGACTGGTAGTCACCTGGACTGAGCACTAAACATCAACAAAGACAAGGAGGTTGTAACTGCTGGTGAGCGAAGGCCCCGACCATTGGATCTTAGGATCTTCCGCTTCCGGCATGACGATGCTTCACCGCCTGGCGCAACAAAAAATCGTGGCGGTCATTCAAGAGCACCACACCACGCACATCTACTACCACTGCCGACAATGCCATCAATGGCATACCGCAATCCGGGCATGGAACGGGGCCATAGCCATTCCCGAATGGCGTCATCCCGATTGCCATGATTAGAAGTTTCCGCAGACTCTGTGCTAAAAAACCCCCGAGCGTGGATTGTCACGCGTTCTTCTATGCTCGGTCCCACGTGTCGCTGGCAATCCTTATCGCACTAATCGCGCTAATCATAAATCCAAGCCCCCCTTTTGGGGGGCTTTTTGTGAAGCGCTTGCCGCAACATTCTTCATTTCTTCCGCATTTCCTTATTTTCTCAAGGAGGCCTAACATTATGACAGCATCCACGCAGTTTTCCCAAGACCCTTTTCCGACCGATAAAAAAACCGGGTTTGATATTATCAAACTCGCCAATAACAAAGCGATTATGAACATGGTACTCGTCATGAATCCCGTGGACTTCAAGAAAAATCCCCGCGGCTATCAAGAAAAACTATTCTTAAACATGACCAATTACGATGCCCAAGGACACCAACCCACCCTCTATTTACGCCATGCCATTGATGGCCCTACCTTTCGCATGATCGGCCAAATCGTACTCGACAATCTCTTTAAACAAGCGGTCCAAGACGCCGAATTTGGCCCAGACGCCACCCAGATTCTCAAGATGGACAAAACCTCCACCGCGTACTATCAGTATCGCGAATATAAAGGCGGACGTGATAAAAAAACCGGGGCCATTGTCTCCCGTGTCATGACGATTGCATGGAATGATACCCCAGGCCACAAATATCCATGGTCTGTCACCCTCACCGAAGGCCCTGGAGCCGAAACGCCTACCAAAGCCGTCAAGCCTGCGGGGACTCCAACACAAAAAGTCCAAATGCAACTCTCCCGTGCTCAAATGCGCCAATGGATGCTGCTGGGCATCGAAACGCTGCAATCGTTGACCACGGTGCAACTGTTGCGGGCTCCCCTTGCCTAAACGCGTATTACGAAGAGAAGGAGGCATCATTTTGCGTTACGTCGCGTTTCACCCCCAGTATGGCATCTGCCTCGGCTACACTCCTGAGGCCAGTTTTTGGTCCTTTCTTCATGCCGAAGGCGCCCAGGCCGCGATCACGTTCGCGTCAATCGAGGAAGCCCAACGAACACTCTCCTTATTATCCATTGACCCTCAGTCCCCCATGCAATACATCCCAATCCATCCGGATCACGATGACCGTTTCGCATCCCCGTTAGCCTGTTTCATGGCGGGATTGCCCCTGTGGTCTGCCAAGCCGCTCCCTATTAACTAATGTCTTTTTTCACGTTACCACCCAAATCTTTTCTTTATTGCTTGCCACTCTTCTATTACGGAAAGGAGGGCTCTCATGTTTACTTTGCGCCCGTATCAACACGAGGCCTTGCAAGCCATTGATGACGCCTTTCAGCACGGAATTTCTCGCCCCATTATCAGTCTAGCCACAGGACTCGGCAAAACGGTAATTTTTTCCGAACAAACCAATCGACACCCCGGTCGCGTCTTAGTGCTGGCTCATCGCGACGAACTGATTACGCAAGCAGCCAACACGCTACGCAAGCAATTGCCAGCAGACCGACCCGTCGGGTGCGTCGTGGCTGAACGCAACGAATCGGCCGCGCCGATTGTCGTCGCTTCCGTGCAAACGTTGCATGTCAAGCGTCTCAAACGGACTTGGGAGCCCGGGCACTTTGACTTAGTCATTATCGATGAAGCCCACCATGCCGCAGCTCCGTCCTATCAAGCCATCTTGGATTATCTCCAACCACCTCGCGTGTTAGGTGTCACTGCCACCCCCTATCGGGGAGACAAGGTCACGTTGTCCACCGTATTCGATCAACTTGTCTATCATTTCGGCATTCGCGAGGGGATCCGCGATCACTGGTTGACCGACCTTCGCGCTTATCGTGTCGAAACCAAGGTGGACTTAGATCCGGTGCATACTCTCGGCGGCGATTTTCAAACCCAAGAATTGGCGCAAGCGCTCGATACTCCAGAACGCAATCGCTTGCTAGCCGAAGCTACCCAAGCGCATGCCCCCAATCGCCGCACCATTTGTTTTACCATTACGGTCGACCATGCATATCATATGGTCGACGCTTTTCAGTCCGTTGGAATCCCCGCTGCAGCATTGTCCGCAGAAACGCCCAAACTCGAACGCAAAGCTTTGCGTCAAGCGTTTCACGAGGGCACCGTCATGGCGTTATGCAACTGTGGCATTCTTACCGAAGGGTTCGACGAGCCGCGCGTCGAAGCGATCGTATTGGCTCGTCCAACAAAAAGCCTGCCGTTGTTTACGCAAATGGTCGGACGAGGCACACGGCCCGCCGATGACATCGAAAAAACCGATTGTATCATCATCGATGCCGCCGATAATACCAAACGGCACCGCATTGCGACTATTAACGCATTAATCGGGTTGGAAACGACGGTGGAGCCCGGCAGTTCCATTAAAGCGGTAATGGATCTCGAGGATCGGAAAATTCCTCAATCTTTACCCTTTCTTACGGCCTTGGCCATGGAAGTGACCGACGTGCCAGATCTCATTGCCGACTGGATTAACACAGCTCCCTTGCCAGATTATGACTGGCGCGCGTTAGCCGATGAACTCGATGAATTGCGAGCCCAATCGCCCGATATGCAACCATGGAACACCCCAACGTCCTTAGCACCCAATCCTCAGGCTCCCATAGGAGAAGGGCAACGCTATACGCTCCTGTCCTATGGATGGGACGCCCAGGATTTGCCGACCACTCAAGGCGAAGCCTCCTGGGCCATTGAACGCCATCTGCAAATCTTTGCCGCATGGGCTGCACAGCGCATTCAAGCGTGGGCCCCGCTAGCCCAGGAAGATCCCGCCGCTATTCGAGAAAAAATGTTCTCGGCCCCGTGGCATTTCAAATTAGCCACGGATAAACAAAAAAAGCTGCTCCACCGACTCAAGGTGCCATTGCCTCCCTACCCTATTACAGCAGGAGAAGCGTCCTGGATTATTGATCGCCTGTTTGCGTTGCAACATGCCTGAGCACGGGCTCTAATGATCGCTACACTCACGGAGGGGCGACAACTCCGCGTCGAACAGATATTTGTGCGGGGTATGTGAGCAGAGGCTGAGAAAGGCGCGTTGACTCCCACGCAGTTCCACGCCCGGATTGCCGGAACTACGCCGGAGGACATGGCCGCATTGTATGCGGTGGTGCGCCGCGCAGAACAGAAAAGCAGTGCGTCATAAGATCAGGTTGAGGATTGCTGATTTATTTTCGGCCCTAGACCGTGGTCTTTTTACCCTTTTTCACACTGTGGGCTATTTAAGCAAAGACGGCCGTTTCCCCCCACGAATCACCCGAAACCCATGCCATCGTTCTGGGGAGGCCTGCGTAACAGCAACAGACCCCGCTTCCCTCAGCCACCAATCGTCTGGGGGCACGGGAGGTTCTT
>JAMCTO010000207.1 GCA_023381095.1 Bacillota bacterium | reverse complement strand
GTTCACTTCTCCGGAAAGTCCTCGCGCATTTTGCGTGGACAACCGGCTGACCCAAGCCGAGTGTGTCTGTCAACGTTGCGGACACACGGATAACGCGGACCACAATGCGGCCTGCGTGATTGCGAAACGCGGCATCAACAAACTCCTTTCCGAAAATCCGGTGACAAAGGCCCACAAAGCCACCCGGATTTTTCCTCGCAAAGAACACGAGGAGGTTCGGAAACTAGGGCCGGAGCGGTCCGAAGTCACGCCCGGGGAGATCACACAAGACGTGGGGGGCCCACGGCCTCCCACGCAGCGGTCAATGAGCCAGGAATTTCTGGGAACGAATCCAGAAACCCCCGCCTCGGCCTCGTAGAGGCCAGGCGGCGGGAGAAGTTCATAGTATTGATCCCCGAAATATGCGTCCTTTCTTAAACGGTGAACGTTTATCAAAGAGAAGGGAGCGGAGGCAATGAGCGAGGATCCTCGGGAAGACCCCGAATCCATTCCGTTTCTGGACTTGATTCATGATGTTGGGCCCTATGCATTACGGTTAGCCACCTATTGGATCGCTCAGCCCACCCTTGCGGAGGACATCGTGCAAGAGGCCGTAGCGAAAGCCTGGACTCATCATGATCGGCTCACACAAATGGATAACCCCCGCGCCTGGTTTTTGGCGATTGTCCGCCGGGAGTGCATCGACTATTGGAGGCGTCAAAAGCGTCAGCCCACGACCGCCGATCTAGATGACGCACAGTCTGTTCCGATAGGCGCGCCGGATCCCTTTGATAATATCGACAGCCGAATTGACATTTCCGCGTTGTTAAGCCACCTGTCGCCGCGTGATCAAGAGTTGTTGGCGTGGCGATACGGGATGGACTGGTCGCTCGACACCATAGCCGAATATACCGGAATTCCACTGCCAACCGTAAAAAGTCGTATCTATCGTGCCCTTAAAGTTTTACGAAGGAGGCTGAACCATGCCACGCCGTCTAAAGACTGACATCCGACTTCCCGAGCTTGAGGATCTGCTCCGTCATCATTATCAGCAGGTTCCTCAAGCCGAAACACACGTGGATCAATGGATCGCCAAGGCCCAAGCCGGGTCTTCCGGATACCACCAGCACCTCCAAGTGCGATCGCACTTCCGCACGGCTCTGGTGTTCCTTGCGGTGGGAGGGATGGCAGGCATCGTATTACATTGGGCTCCACGCGTCGATGCAGTGGCCTGGGCCGCCACACGAAACACACCGCTGTTGAACCGTCTAGCCGACAGTCTCCACCTTCCCGGTATGGGTGCCCTTGTGGGTTCTCATAAAGTCATTCCCCTTGATGTGACCGACCGTCACGACGGAGTAACTGTTCAGGTTGTGGGAACGTATGCCGATACTGCCCAGACCATGGTGTTTCTCCGAACCACGAAGGGTATGGCGTTCTCTTCGCAGCAGATTACGCTGCGCGATCAGTTCGGCGACTCCTTGTATCCCAACAGTGCCGCATGGAATGATACTACACATGCGGGATATGTAGATTTTTCGGCGCTGCCGTCTTGGGTCTGGGTGCCGGGCGTTCGGCTTACACTGACTATTCATAGCATGGGCACTTCAAAGAATCCTCTGACCGACGTGTACCCGGGTCCGTGGCAATTGCAGTGGGTTCAAGCACCTCCCGGAGCATCGCAAACTCTCTTCATCCATGCCCGAACACGCGTCGATGGAATCACTATGTCGCTTATTCAAATCCTGTTGGCTCCTAGTGCGAGTGTATTACACATGTCCTCCTCGATGCCGTTAAACACGACGCCGACCATGGCTAGAAATGCCAAGGGCCGGGGGCCGCAGTTCACCATCACACACGCTGATTCCGGTACGGCGATTCCAATCCTTTCGGCATCTGGGGGAGGAACTCAGATGACGCTAATGTCCAATCCACTACCTCCGGGACGTTACATTCTGAGGGTATGGTGGTGGAATCAAAAAAATGGTCCGTGGGAATTGCCGTTCGCAGTCCCGGGGCACTACCATTAATCCCGTTCACCTAGTCACCGCTTAGGATTAACCGGGTGGCTATGCAGTCATGTTTATAGCTGGCAATCATAAGAGTTCCCCTTGGGTTAACATCATTTGTTACACTAGCAATGTGGGGGCATCTCGACGCGATGTGCTGCCATCAGCTTACTAAAAGAAAAAGTATTGGTTAAGGAGTGAGCAGCAGTGGATGACGTCATCGTAATTGGGGCTGGTCCCGCGGGAAACACGGCGGCATGGCGCTTGGCGGAGTCTGGGCTCAAGGTGCTGGTCATCGAAGCTAAGGCCATTCCGCGGGTAAAGCCGTGTGGGGGCGCCTTAACCTCTCGCGCTTTAGATCTCTTGCCTGAGGGATTTTCATCCTATACCAAATCCCACCCTACCCAATGGACTTTTAGCAATGCCCGGCGGCAAGTGACCATCACATCCTCCACTCCCTATTGCCACACCGTGGAACGACAATACTTCGACCAATGGCTGGCGGAACATGCTGTATCGCGGGGCGCACGGTTAATCGAATCCAGTCCGGTTACTCAGATTGAGCCCATAGCCGAAGGGTACCAAATAACCACAGAATCGGGATCCCACTATACCGCACGGTACCTCATTGGGGCGGACGGCGGCCATGGAATCAGCGCCCGGCTTTTGGGATTGCCACGGGCGCAAAACGGCGCTGCTATGGAAGTCGAGTTAGAGGTTCCCGAATCCCTCTTCGACAAGTTTTCCTCGCGGGTGGAAGTCGATATCGCGCAATATCCATGGGGGTATGCCTGGGTCATCCCTCGCTATCCCATTTTGAATATCGGTGTCGGTTCGTTTCGCCCGAAGAAATTAGCCTTGAAATCGCTTCTCGATAACTATCTAAATTTCAAATTAGGAGATTTTCGGCCGAGTTCGCCCATAAAGCCGCTAGCGCATCCATTGCCGCATCGAACGCGACTAGGTCCTTTAGCCCGTGGTCACGCCCTATTAGTCGGCGATGCTGCCGGGTTGATGGATGCGTTTTCTGCCGAGGGAATCTATTCGGCCTTGCGGACCGGCCATTTAGCAGCCAATACCATCCTGTCCGCAACCAAAGACAATTTGCCGCTAGATTCTTATAATCTTGTGATTCAAGCAGAGTTTTGGCCTAATCTCCGGTCCGCTATTAAAATGGCCTATCTCTTTTATCCCTTGGCCAAGTTTTGGTCAGAGATATTTTTTAATGACACCCATTTGTTAGAGCAGTATCTGCAAGTGGCCCAAGGTACCACAACCTACCAACAGCTATTGCATGACACAGAAATGTCTTTGTTGAATCACGCCAAGATTCGATGGCCAAACACGCGAACCAGTGAGTAAGCTTGTTGCCTGACCGGCGCCTCAATCCACGTCCCTTTTACCCGATCCCGGTCCAAATCCCGAGCACGCTGTTTCCAGCCTAAGGCCAATGCTCTCCGAATGCAATCATTGCCCAGCCATTGTGGCAATCACTGGTATGCCGACACTCATTGCCGCATACAAATCCCTCCCGACGCCGTCAAAGTATTGTGGCGCAACAAAAATTTGGGAACGGGACAGCCATGCCCCCCACCCATCCCAAGGATGTTGCCAGCTTTTCTTGTTGTTGTCCTTGTGGGCCGTCTCCCATCACTAGAAGTTTGATCGGTATGGACTGATCTTGCACCCACCGCACTGCATTAATTAAGACTTCAATTCCTTTTAACGTTTCCAGATACCCCAAACTCGAGATTACCGGAAGAGAAATCTCCAGGAAAGGACGTCGAAGTGCTGAGCCTCGGATTGCCACTGATAAATCGGCAAAGGCACACTCACTTCCTCTACCACCAATGTTATGCTCCCCACGGGCAGCCAAATATTCTGTCAGCGGCACATGCGCCTCCATTATCAACGACGTTCTGCCCATAACGGCGCCTATTGCAGTAACCGCTTTCAGTTCCAGATCCTATCTGTGCCAAATCGTCCAAGGATTCCTCGACATTTATGATGGGAAACGGCCCGCTCAGTGTGGGAAAAATCGTCCGCACGAACGGCCGCGAAAACGGCGTCTTCATTACGATTTCATACAACAAGTTAGAGCAGATGGGGTCTTTTCTGCCCAACGAAAATCCGCCATGCGCAGGTTCTTGATGTCCGTGCCGCGAAATCTCAGTCGGCAGGCAATCAGGATGATGCCATAGTCGCGCTTCCCTTTAGGGCTTGCACGGTCTATGGCCTCGATAAGCTTTTTCAGTTCATTTTTGTCCCAGACGGATGGGATAGATGTTTGCTTTCTGGCCTTGACCCTAGGCACCTTCGACGCAAAATCAGTGCTAACGACCCCTTCCCCAAACAGGAACCAGAAGAAGGCACGCAGTGAGCAAATGTTCTGCTCGACCGTCTTGTAGGAGAATCCCGAGAGCGTGAGGATGTAGGCGTTTATTGTCTTCATGCTTATGCCCGAAAAATCATGCACTCCCTGGACGTCTAGGTAATCCATGAAATAGCCAGATTGCTTGGTATAATGTTCCACCGTGCACTTTGAACATAAAGCTCGCGCATTCCCCTTCCCAGGCGAAGCCGGGAG